>NZ_CEEDHK010000013.1:0-207651 GCF_979254655.1 Pseudomonas sp. AC229 | reverse complement strand
GGAACAAGATGGGGTGGGTGGAGGTTTTGAGGGGGTTGTGGGGTGAGGTGGCAAGGATTTGATACGGGGGGAATTTGGTGGGTTTGGTGAGGCGGTGCTTTGCTCCGCTTTGGGGGCTTTCGTTTGGCCGGGTGGTTTCGCTCCCCTCACTAGCCTGGATTCCCGCCTTCGCGGGAATGACGGTGGTAAACCTTAAGGCGGTCGTCACCCACACCTCCGTCATCCGCGCGCAGGCGGCGGTCCGACGATTCGGAACCCAGGCTTGCATGGCGCGCGCAACAGGCGCCCCAATAACGCCCTGAAATCAAAGCAAAGCACTCTTACCACACAGCCAAAAGCGTAAAGAAAACCTGCCACCCCGGCCTACTTTCGTTACGTCCACCACCCAAGCGCCCGCCTTCGCCCCGCTCAACCCGGCCTGGCGCCGGTACTCCACCTCACATGGGCATCAAACGGCATCGGCTTGGCAATCGCATACCCCTGCGCGTAATCCACGCCGACCTCGGCCAGTGCTTGCATGATTTCCGGCGTTTCGACGAATTCGGCGATGGTCAGCTTGCCCATGACGTGACCGATCTGGTTGATCGACTCGACCATCGCCCGGTCGATGGGGTCTTCAAGCATGTCTTTGACAAAGCTGCCGTCGATTTTCAGGTAGTCCACCGGCAAGTGTTTCAAGTAGCCAAACGACGACATGCCCGCGCCGAAATCGTCCAGAGAAAAGCGGCAGCCGAGGCTTTTCAGTTCGCGGATGAAATGGATGGCGCTGGCCAGGTTGGCGATGGCGCTGGTTTCGGTGATTTCAAAGCAGATTTGCTGCGCGGCGATGTTGAAGTGGCTGAGTTGCTCGCGCACAAAGCCGAGAAAAGCCTGGTCGCCAAAGGTCGGCCCCGACAGGTTGATGGCGCAGGTGGCGATCGGGTCGCTGTCCGGGCTGGCCTGACGTTGCGCCAACACGGAGAACGCGTGGCTGACGACCCAGCGGTCAATCAGTGGCATCAGGCCGTAGCGTTCGGCGGCAGGAATAAAGCGAATCGGCGGTACCAACTGGCCGTCTTCGTCGCGCAGGCGCACGAGTAATTCCAGATGCGCGCCGCTGCCCTGCTCGGCGGCGACCGGCGCGATCAGTTGGTAATACAGACAGAAGCGCCGTTCCTCCAAGGCTGCATGAATGCGCTGCACCCAGGCCATTTCGCCGAAGCGGTTGGACATTTCCGAATCATCGCTTTCGAACACCTGCACACGGTTACGGCCTTTTTCCTTGGCCATGTAGCACGCCATGTCGGCTGAGCGCAGCGCCTCGGCCAGCGTAATGTGTGACTGCGCCAGCATCACCAAGCCGATGCTCACGCCGATGTTGAAGTTGCGCCCGTCCCAGACGAATTGCAGGTCGTGCACCGTCATGCGCAGCAATTCGGCGATGCGCGCTGCCGGCGCGGCCGGGCAGTTTTGCAGAAGAATGCCGAACTCATCGCCACCCAGCCGCGCCAGGGTGTCGCCTTCGCGCAGGTGCTCTTGCAGCAACACGCACACTTGGCGCAACAACTGGTCGCCCGCCGCATGCCCGCAGGTATCGTTCACCACTTTGAATTGGTCGAGGTCGAGAAACATCAGCGCGTGCTGCCCCGCCTGGGTTTCCAGGCGCAGCAAGGCGCTTTCCAGGCGCTGCTCGAATTCGCGGCGGTTGGCCAGGCCGGTTAAGGCGTCGTGGGATGCCTGCCACGACAGGGTGTCGATGTACTGGCGTTCGCGGGTCATGTCGTGCAGCACCAGCACGGCGCCGGCAATGCGTCCGGCGATACGAATAGGCGCGCTGACCAACGCCACCGCCACCTTGCTGCCGTCCAGGCGCACCACTTGCTGGGCATGGGCGCTGCCACCGATTTCGCCGGTCAGAATGCGTTCCACCAGCGGCGTGTCGGCTTGCTGACAGTCGCTGTCTTGCAGGTGGAACAGCGTGCCCAAAGAGCGCCCGCGGGCGTGTTCGTTGCGGCACAAAATCAGGTCTTCGGCGGCCGGGTTCATGTATTCCAGGCAGCCGCGTTCGTCCGTGCGGATCACCGCATCGCCAATCGAGGCCAGGGTCGTTTGCGCCCGCTCCTTCTCGGTTTGCAGGGCCAGCTCGAAGGTTTCGCGCTGTTGCACCAGCTTCAACGTGCGCAGGGTCGCCAGCGCGATCAACACCGCAGCGGCCAGCACATTGGCGCCCAGCAGCAAGCGCTGAATAAAGCGCGACCCCTGGCCCAGGGTGTCGGAAAACGCCTTGGCCACCGGCGTGACTTGCAGGTTGATGGCGTAGATCTGCTCGTTCCAAGCCTGCACCTGTTCAGGCGTTGCGCTGCCGGTGCTGATGCTTTGGTGCATGCGCTCGCCGACGTCTTGCAGGGCCAGAATGAAACTGTCGCCGACCTGCCAATGGCCGATGGCGGTGCTCAGGTAGCTGAAATGGCGAAAGTCGCGGTACAGCCAGATCAGGCCGGGAATGTCTTGCGGGTGCGTACCGCCGCGCAGAAACCCTTCGTGGGCGGCGGGGTAGTCCGGGGTTGGCAGGTCCATGGCCAGGCGCGCGGCATGGTCGCCCAAGGGAATGGCAATGGCCGCCTGGAAGGCGCGGTAGTCGGCTTCGTCGCGGGTGTCGGCGTACAAGTGCAGGTAGGAAAAAGCGTCTTTCTGCCCCTTGGACCACAGGCTTTCGCCGGTCACATAAGCGCGTACCGACGACAACAAGTCCAGGCTGATCCCCGCCAGCGCGGCTTGCAGCACAACAATGGCGATAAAAGGCCACACCAACACGAACAGGCGACGTTTGTCCCGCATTCGAAGTGCCCCGCTCAATCCTTATGACGCGAAAGGCCTCGGAATCAATGCCCGGATCAATCCGTGCGTTTCCCTATTGCCGCTCGCCGGCCGGCCAGCTTTTGCAGCATAGAAGTAAACCGCAGAAGTTGCGCAAGGCCCGCGCACCGGGGCCTTGCGCTACGAAGGCGAGCGCCCTCAGATGCCGGCTATTTCCCGCAGCCGGTACCACGACATGCCCAGCGCCAAAAGCGGCGTGCGCAGCAGTTTGCCGCCCGGGAATTTCATGTGCGGCACTTGCGCGAACAGGTCGAAGCCGGTGCTGTCCTGACGACAGATGGCTTCAGCGAGCAGCCGACCGGCCAGGTGCGTGGTGTTCACGCCATGCCCGGAATAGGCCTGGGCGAAGTACACGTTGGTTTCGCCGCGCAAACGGCCGATCTGCGGCAAGCGGTTGGCACCAATGCCGATGGTGCCGCCCCAGGCGAAGTCGATGCGGGTGTCGGCCAGTTGCGGGAAGACGCGCAGCATTTTCGGGCGCATATACGCGGCGATGTCGTGGGGGTCGCGCCCCGAGTAATGGCAGGCGCCGCCAAACAACAGGCGACGATCGGCAGACAAGCGGAAGTAATCCAGCCCTACGCGCTGGTCGCACAGGGCGCGGTTGCCCGGAATCAACTGCTCGGCCTGGGCCTCGCTGAGCTGCTCGGTACCAATGATGTAACTGCCGGCGGGCAATACTTTGCCGCTGAGTTCCGGCACCAGCCCGGCCAGGTGAGCGTTGCCGGCCAACACCAGCGAGCTCGCGCGCACCAGCCCGGAGGCGGTGTGCACTTTCACTTTGGCGCCGTATTCGATGCGCTGCGCGGCGCTGTTTTCGAAAATGCGCACGCCCAATTTGTGGGCCACAGCCGCTTCGCCAAGTGCCAGGTTGAGCGGATGCAAATGGCCTGAGCCGCTGTCGATCATGCCGCCGACAAACACCTTCGAGTCGACCACACGTTCCATTTGGTCGGGCTCGATCAGCGTCAGCTCGTGGCCGTAACCCATGCGTTCGAGCGCCTGCTTGTCCTCGATAAACCCTTGGTAATGCTGCGGCGTGTTGGCGAGGTCGCAGTAGCCCCAGCGCAAGTCGCATTCGATGCCGTATTTGGCAACGCGCTGGCGAACGATTTCCACCGCTTCCAGCCCCAGTCGCTCCAGGGTGGCGACGCCGTCGGTGCCGATCTGGCTGGCGAATTTCGACAAGTCGTGGCCGACGCCACGAATCAATTGCCCGCCGTTGCGACCACTGGCGGCCCAGGCGATTTGCTTGGCTTCCAGTAGCACCACGGACAGGCCGCGTTCAGCCAATTCGATGGCCGTGTTCAACCCGCTGAAACCACCGCCGACGATGCACACATCGCAATCCAGCGCGCCAGTGAGCACCGGAAAGTCGATCTGTTTGTTGCGCGTGGCGTGGTAGTAGGAGGCGGTGTGGGCCGTGGGCGCGGCGCCAGGATTAGGGGAATTCAGCGTCATACAAAGACCTAAAGCTTGGAGGTTTGCACCTCTGGAAAACGATGGGACCGACCGGCGCAACCGACCCTTGTAGGAGCGGCTTCAGCCGCGATGCTTGTGATGTTCAAGAGCATCGCGGCTAAAGCCGCTCCCACAGGGGCAGGCGTGCAGTTCGAGCGCCGAGCGCTATTAGCGGGCGGACTTGTATTTGTTCCACGCACGGGTGGTCCAGCGCATGACGGCGGTGGTCCATTCGGACGATACGTAGAGCTTTTTCAAGACCTCGTCCGACGGGTAGATGGACGGGTTGTTGCGAATTTCCGGGTCCATCACCGCGTCGGCCGCCTGGTTGGCGTTGGCGTAGCCGACAAAGTCGCTGACTTTGCTGATCACGTCCGGCTTGAGCAGGTAGTTAATGTAGGCGTGCGCCTCGGCGATGTTCTTCGCGTCGGCGGGAATGGCCAACATGTCGAACCACAGGTTGGCGCCTTCTTTGGGCACCACGTAGGCGATGTCGATGCCGTTGCCGGCTTCCTTGGCTCGGCTCATGGCCTGGAAGGCGTCGCCCGAATAGGCGAAGGCCACGCAGATATTGCCGTTGGCCAGGTCCGCCACGTATTTCGAGGAATGGAAATAGGTGATGTACGGGCGAATGGCGTCGAGCTTTTTCTGCGCTTCTTTATAGTCTTCGAGGTTTTTGCTACGCGGGTCTTTGCCCATGTAGTTGAGCACCGAGGGGTAAACCTCGTCCGGCGAGTCCATCAACGACACGCCACAGGCTTGCAGCTTTTTGATGTTCTCCGGCTCGAACAGCACGGCCCAGGAATCGATGGTGTCGACGCCCAGCGCCTCTTTTACTTTCTTGACGTTAAAGGCGATGCCGTTGGTGCCCCACAGGTAGGGCACCGCGTATTTGTTGCCGGGATCGTTTTCTTGCAGACGTTCGAGCAAGGCGGGGCTGAGGTTTTTCCAGTTCGGCAGCAGACTTTTGTCCAACGGTTGAAACACGCCGGCGCGGATCTGACGGCTAAGGAAATGGTTGCTCGGTACGACGATGTCGTAACCGGTGCGCCCAGCCAGCAGCTTGCCTTCCAGGGTTTCGTTGGAGTCGAACACGTCGTACACCGGGTTGATGCCGGTCTCGGCCTCGAAGTCTTTCAAGGTGGTTTCGCCGATGTAGTCGGTCCAGTTGTAAACGTTCACCACGCCGCCGGCATACACGCCGCCGCTGAGCAGCAACACGCTGCTCGCCAACACTGTTTTGATCAGTGACTTGCTCATTCGCCTTCCTCTAGGGATGTCCCTTTCAGGTTTTTGTTTTTACACGCTCAGCAACAAGAACTCGCGCTCCCACGAGCTGATGACGCGTTTGTAGTTTTCGTGTTCCGCACGCTTCACCGCCACATACGCCGCCGGGAAACGCTGGCCCAGATACTCCTTGACCATGGTCGATTGCTCCATGCATTCCAGGGCTTGCTCCAGCGTCAGCGGCAAGCGCAGGTTGCGGCGCTCATAACCGCGACCGACCACCGGCTCGCTCGGGTTCAGACCTTCGACCATGCCGACATAACCGCACAGCAAGCTGGCAGCCAGGGCCAGGTACGGGTTGGCGTCAGCGCCTGGCAAACGGTTTTCCACGCGCATGTTTTGCGGATCAGATTCCGGTACACGCAGGCCCACGGTGCGGTTGTCTGCGCCCCACTCCACGTTCACTGGCGCCGAGGTGTCGGGCAGGAAGCGGCGGAACGAGTTCACGTTTGGCGCGAACAGCGGCAGGGTGTCGGGGATGTACTTTTGCAAGCCGCCGATGTGGCCGAGGAACAGCTCACTCATGCTGCCGTCTTCGTTGGCGAACACGCTTTTGCCGGTGGTCAGGTCGACCACGCTCTGGTGCAAATGCATGGCGCTGCCCGGCTCGCCGGTCATGGGTTTGGCCATGAACGTGGCGGCCACGTTATGGCGCAGCGCCGCTTCGCGCATGGTGCGTTTGAACACAAAAATCTGGTCCGCCAGATGCAACGCGTCACCGTGCCGGAAGTTGATTTCCATCTGCGCCGTGCCTTCCTCGTGAATCAACGTATCGAGGTCCAGCCCCTGCGCTTCGCACCAGTCGTACATGTCTTCAAACAGCGGATCGAATTCGTTGGTGGCTTCGATGGAATAGCTTTGGCGGCCGGTTTCCTGGCGACCGGAACGGCCCACTGGCGGCTTCAACGGATAGTCTGGATCGGGGCTGCGCTCGGTGAGATAGAACTCCATTTCCGGGGCAACGATGGGCTTCCAGTTTTTCGCGGTGTACAGCGCCAACACTTTCTTGAGGATGTTGCGCGGCGACAGGTCGATGGGGTTGCCCATCTTGTCGTAGGTGTCGTGAATCACCTGAGCCGTCGGCTCCAGCGCCCATGGCACCAGGAACACGGCGTTTTCGTCGGGGCGGCAATGCATGTCGATGTCGGCGGGGTCGAGCAGGTCGTAGTAGACGTCGTCGTCGACGAAGTCGCCGGTCACTGTCTGCAACAGCACACTCTCGGGCAGGCGCATGCCCTGCTCAGCGAGAAACTTGTTGGTGGGGGAAATCTTGCCGCGGGCGATGCCGGAAAGGTCGGAGACCAGGCACTCGACTTCGGTGACTTTATTGTTATTCAGCCAAGTTTTCAGCTGTTGCAGATCGCCTTTCATAAACCCTCAGGGGAGTTGTGCTTGAAGGCGCCGATTCTGCGCGGGGCGTTCGCGGGGCATCTATCCAGTTTGCGCAACGGTGGCTGCCACTTTTTGGCGCATGTGGCGTTTAGTCGCGAAACGGCGCACCTAAGCTCCGCGAACGGCTAAACCAACGCCTCGGCAAGCCCGGCCATAATCGGGCGCATAACAATCTGAAAACGTGACCCGCGATGGCGATCAAGGTCTTGCAAACTCTGGACGTCGACCAGCAAAGGACGGCCATCGACGGCTGGCAACAGCACTACGCCCAGATGTCGGCGGGGCGTTTCCACGGCCGCATCGTGCACGCCCAATGCAACGGCGTGGAAGCCTACGAGGAACGGATGAACACCCGCGTCGAGCAGCATTTTCATGCGCCCGACAACGCCCTGGTGTTCAGCTTCGACATGGCCGACGGCGCCCTGTACCTGCTCAACAGCGAAACCCAGAACACTTGGATAACCCCCGAGAACTACCGCGAAGTAGCGGTGGTGATCGACCTCGACTTGATGGGCCAACCGCCCTGCCCCAACAGCCTCGACGGCCTGCTGCTGACGCCGCTGAAATCGCAGCAAAGCCAGGTGTTCAGTTCGTGGCTGAGTTACGTGCTGAACAAACTTTCCGCCACGCCGGGCGCCAGTCTGGACGCCAACTTGTCGCGGCAGTTGGTGGACGACTGTTTATTCGTACTCGACTGCTCGTCGCGCTCGCTCGACCAATCTCGGCAACGGCGCCTGGCCGAAGACCGGCGCATCGTCGGCAAGGTATTCGAGTTGGCCAGCGCCTACCCGGAAGACAATTTCAACGTGCTGGAACTGGCGACCGCAGCCGGCGTGACCGTGCGCCAGTTACAGCATTCGTTCACCCAGTTCACCGGCATTACCCCTAGCGCCTGGCTGCGCCTGCGCCGGCTGAACGCCGCCCACCGCGACCTGGCCCGCGCCGCGCCAGAGGAAACGACGGTGGCAGAGGTGGCCATGCGCTGGTCGTTCTGGCACTTGGGACGGTTTTCGGAAGCGTATCGGGGCTTGTTTAACGAGATGCCTAAATGCACGTTGCAGCGGCGCTGGAGTTGATAGCCGCAGCGCTGGCCCGTAGGAGCCAGCTTGCTGGCGAATGGAATCGGCTGCGCCGATGCTGGTGATCTGCTTTTGCTTTGGCCTTTGATCTACCGGCCCCGTTCATCGCAGGCCGAGTGGAGTCGACGTGGAGGGGGTTGAGCGGCCGGGAGCCGCGAAAGGAACATCGGGCCATGGATGGCCCGTTGTGACGTGCCCCCGGAGCGGCGACGGATCGAGGGAAGTCGGAGCGCAGCGGAGACCCAAGGTAGGGGCTAGCGTTTTTGGTTACTTTTGGGTGGTCCGGCATACCGGCAATGACAAAAGTGACTCGCGCGTAAGGCGCGAAACAAAACGTTCAGCACACACGACAAAACAGAACGCCGCGATAGCACACGCAGCCACAAATCCGAAAAAACAAAAAACCCGCCGAAGCGGGTTTTTCTCAGACCATCCCAACATCCTGTCGGCAGCCACCTTGGCAATGGTCGATCGTCCCTGATCCTGAAGCACTCCCTGCGCTTCAGTGACGGTTCTAGATTAAGAAATCTCCTACATACATAAAAGGCGATATCGGAGCCGCTTCTTGTAAGCCTTTCGCTATAGCGCTATGGCCAATCACCTACTCCCTACCGATGCCGGAATAAACCGAGCGCTCGCTCGGGCTAAAAGTGGGCGTGCGGTTGGGCTTAGCAAACGCACCGCAACGCCTGTAGGACGGCCCTTTGCTGTTGCCCGGCAAACAGCAGGTCAACAAGCTGCACGGCCAACAGCCACGCATCTGGCGCAATCGGCGTATCGCGCGACTGATATACCGCCTAAAACCGTGCCAGCCGTCGCAAACCGTCCGTCTTGTCATCGTTTAGTAGCAGCCGACCCATTTACTGCACAGCAAGGGTGCAGGAATTCAAGCGGGGGCTGAGCCCGTGCGGGCTGGAGCGGTGACTTCGCCGTCATAAATCGACCGTTGATCGGACGACCGGCTGTCATATGCCGGGAACAAAGACGAAAAAATCAATCCAACGAAAGTCGAGTCTAACGCTGACGCGGCACGGGCTCAGAGGGACATTTCCGACGCGGAAAATGGCGAATTCCGCGAGGTGTAAGGGACTTAAGACAGCGAGATGGCAGGTTGCTACCGTCGGTGCAGACGGCTTATGCTCCGCGCCCCGCTAGCCGAGGGTAAATATTTTCTGAACTTTTGAGAGAAAATAAACCTAAGGAAATCAGCTAGAAATCTCCGCTAACCCGGAGCGCCATGAAAGCGACACATAGTGTCGATACCATGAACGTAGTGTGATGGCATATTTCGTGCTTCGTGTGAATTAGGGCCTGGTTCGAGTGCGTGGCAACAACCACACACCACTCCAGTTTTATCAGCCAGCTTGATTTCGCGAAGTGGAGTGAACGGTCTATGGAAAGACTTAGCACCACCCAGCCGGCCTGGTACCTCTTGCAATGCAAGGCGCGCCAAGACAGTCGCGCTGAGGAGAATTTGCTCCGGCAGAATTACGTGACCTTCCGGCCGCAGTGGGTGACCCAACGCGTGCTGCGTGGCAAGCGCCAGGATGTGCTTGAGTCACTGTTTCCCGGCTACCTATTCATCCAGTTGAGCCATGAGGACAACTGGTCTGCGCTGCGCTCCACGCGCGGAGTCAGTCGCATCGTTAATTTCAACCACGGCCCCGCCTCGGTGACCGATCAGGTCATTGAGCATTTGCGTGCGCGCTGCTCGGGGGAAATGCCCAGCCAGCTGTTCCAGCCGGGCGACAAGTTGCAAATCATCCAAGGGCCATTGAGCACGCTGGAAGGAGTCTTCCTGGCGATGGATGGCACGGAACGCGTGATGATCCTGTTGCAGTTGTTGAGTCGTGAACAGCCCGTTCGCGTGCCCTTGAGTCATATCAAGAGCGCGTAGAGAGGCCCGTAATAACAGTCGTATTGAATGCTCCAGCTGAACCGGCCATCGATGTGGCCGGCCACCCGTAGTGCTCGAGCAGTTTTAACCACATCAGCTAGCCGCGTTATCAAGGACCATACGTGCAACCTTGGGGCGGTAGCGTGGAAAAACGATCACTTTTCATCCCGCTGGCGACCTTTGCCAGCCCGTTACAAAGGACTACTTCATGCGTGCCATTTCTGCCTGTGCCCTTGTGTTGCTTGCTTTGACTGCTGGCGTTGCGAACGCCGCCGAAACTGTGCGCTCTTCCGCAGTTTTGATCGCCGCCGACGACACCAATTCCAGCGCCAATGACGGCGCAACAGGCGCGCCAAGCGGCGGCAACGCAGGCACCGGCAGCACAGCGAAAACCGCAAGTCCGAGCTGAGCAAATGTTGATGAAACCATTTGCTATCGCCGCGCACTAAGCGAAGCGGCACAGCTCACCCGCTTACCCCTGACGCGCGCCCTGCCGCAGGCATGAACAAGCAAGGACTTCGCATGAAATCGATCCGTCGGCTCGCCATTACGCTTGCAGCCCCGACCGTAATTCCCGCCTCGGCTTGGGCATTGGAACCGCAGAGTGTCGACGTATTCGGCCTGCAGTTCACCCCGACCCTGACGATGAAAGAAAGCTACGACGACAACTTCCGCGAGCTCGAACATCACGAAGAGTCGTCGTGGATCACCACTATCAAACCGGCTTTCGAGTTGCTGGCTGAAGACCGCAACAGCGCTTATCGCCTGACCTACGAAGCCGACAGCGACATTTACCACGACGCCTCCGATGCCAGTAACACCGACCACAAGGTGCTGCTCGAAAGCATCATGGAATTCACTTCCAGCCACCGCCTGAAGCTGGAAGCCGGTTACGACAAAATCGAGGAAACCGGTGACACCGCCGTCGCCGATGAAAACGACAAGTACCACTCCACCCACGTGGGCGGCCTGTACACCTTCGGTTCGAAAACCGCCGATAACCGCCTCGACTTCGGCGCCAACTACGAAGAGCTGCGCTACGACAACAGCGGCGACATCAACGCCGATGAAGAGCGCGACACCACGGCGTTCAACACCGTGTGGTACCACCGTCTCGGCGGCTCGACCAACTCGTTGGTTGAGTACCGCCACTACGACTACGACTACGTACAAAAGAACAGCCCCCGCAACAGCACCAACGACGCCGTACTGGTCGGTGGCGTGTGGGAAGCCACGGCGAAAACCACCGGCAAAATGCGCGTGGGTTATGAGAAGAAGAACTTCGATGACAGCAGCCGCGACGACCTGACCAGCCCCATGTGGGAAATCGGTGTTGACTGGAGCCCGCGTACTTACTCCACGTTCAGCCTGACCACTCGCCGCGCCTTCGACGAAGGTGACGACGGTTCCGACGCGATCAAGAACACCAGCACCGCGCTGGCCTGGGCGCACGGTTGGACCGAGCGCATCACCTCGACCGTGCAGTACGAGTTCGGCACTAAAGACTACGAAGGCCAGAACCGTTCCGATGACCTGCAAGTGATCGGTTTCAACCTCAACTACAAGATGCGTCGCTGGTTGGATATCGGCGTGGGCTACAGCCACCGTGACAACGATTCCGACGCGGCCGAGCAAAGCTTTAAACGCAACGTGTACATGGTCAGCCTGACCGGCAGCCTTTGAGCCATACCACTTTGAGCCTATCTATGATTCGCAGACTTTTTCTCTCGCTGATTACCCTGGTTTTCTGCCAACTGGCCGTAGCCGAAACGAGCGGTGGGCAATACCAGCTCGCCTCGGGTGACGTTGTGCGCATTCAGGTTTACGGCGAGCCGGACCTGAGTTTTGAAGAAATCCGTCTGAACGATGCGGGCACATTCACCTACCCGTTCGTGGGCCAGATCGACGCACGCGGCAAGACGCCTAACCAGATCGAAGACCTGATCTCCAACAAACTCAAAGAAGGCTATCTGAAAGACCCACGGGTGACCGTCGCAGTCGTGACGTACCGTGAGTTCTACATCAGCGGCGAAGTGCAAAAGCCTGGCGGTTATCCGTACCAGCCGGGCCTCACCCTGCAACGTGCCATTGCCCTTGCCGGCGGCCTGACGGAGCGTGCTTCGACCAAGCGCGTGACCATCGTGCGCGGCACCGGTGAAACACGCCAGGGCGAAAAAGCCACCCTCGAAACCGCCATTCTTCCTGGCGACACCATCACCATCGAGCAAGGTTTTTTCTGATGAATGATCTGCAGCGCATCACCCCAGAGCGCGTCTTGCCGTTTCGTAATCACCACGAAGACGAAGATGTCATCGACCTGAAAAAACTCGGCGAAACCCTCTGGCAGGGCAAGTGGAACATCCTCGCCCTGATTGTCATCGTCACCATGTTGGCTGTGGTCGCGGTGCTCAACCTGACGCCTCAATACCGCGCCAACTCGATTCTGCTGATCGAGGACAAGCACGCGCCGGTGTTGTCGTTCCAGCAAATTCTCGACCCCTCGGACAGTGGTAGCGAATACCTGCAAACCCAGTTGGCGCTCCTGCAATCGCGCGGCTTGGCCGAGCGCGTTGTGCGCAAGCTGAACCTGACTGACGAGCCAATGTTCGACCCGCGTCAGCACGCCGAATCGGCCTTTGCCCCGCGCGCCATTCTGGCCAAGCTGGGCATCGGCGAACTGATTCCTGGCTTGTTGCCTGAAGAAGATCCGAGTGCCGGCCCGACTGAAGAGCAAGTGTTCGACATCGTCACCCAGCGCCTGCGCGACGAAATCGAACCCGCCCTGCTCGGTAAGAGCAAGTTGATGGCCATTGGCGTTGAACTGCCGAACCCGGAACTGGCAGCGAAAATCGCCAACGCCGTGGCCGAAGGCTTTATCGACAGCCAATTGGACGCCAGCCTGGAAACCTCGCTGGCCACCACCAACTGGATGAACTCGCGCCTGGAAGAACTGCGCAGCAAGTTGAAAACCGCCGAGGACAAACTGCAGGCGTACCGCGAACAAGAAGGGCTGGTTGACGTAGACGGTGTGGCCACCATCAGCGCCAATGAGCTGTCGATGACCGGCAACCGCATGATCGACGCCCGCCGCGCTCGCGCCGAAGCCGAAAGCCAGTACCGCCAAGTGCAGAAAATGAGCACCACCGGCGACCTGGAACGTCTGGCCAGCGTGCCCGCCGTTCTCGGCCACCCGCTGATTCAGCAATTCAAAGCCGACGTGGCCCGCGCGCAAGCCAAGGTTGAGGAAATGTCGCGCCGTTATGGCGACAAGCACCCGGCCATGGTCGGTGCCCGTTCCGAGTTGTCTGCCGCGACCGCCAGCCTGCAAGCGCAGGTGCAATTGGTGGTGGCCGGTATCGAGCGCAATTACCAATTGGCCCAGGCCAACGAGAACTCGCTGCGCTCCTCGTTCAACAACAACAAGGCACAGATTCAGGACATCTCCCGCAAGGAGTTCAAGCTGCGTGAACTGCAACGTGAAGTGGACACCAACCGTTCGCTGTACGAGACCTTCCTCACCCGCTTGAAGGAAACCGCAGCGACCTCGGACATGAACTCGGCCAACGCCCGTATCGTTGACCGCGCCATCGTGCCAACCAAGGCCAGCAAGCCACGTAAGCCGTTGATCGTTTCGATTGCAGCGGTGTTGGCGGCGGTGCTGGGCATCGGTCTGACCTTGCTGTTCGAAGCCATGAACAACAGCTTCAAGAGCACCGAAGACGTCGAAAGCAAACTCAACGTGCCGGTTCTGGGTGTGGTGCCATTGGTGCCGAAGAAGAACCGTCATCAGGTGGCGCACCTGTTCGAGCAGAACGAGAACAAGGCCTTCAGCGAATCGATACGAACGCTGCGTACCAGCCTTGTGCTTACCGACCTCGACAGCCCGCGCAAAATCGTCCTGGTCACCTCCTCCGTACCGGGCGAGGGCAAGAGTTCGATTGCCAGCAACCTGGCATTCTCGGTTGCCCACATCGAAAAAGTGCTGCTGATCGACGCCGACTTGCGCCGCCCAACCATGGCCCGCAACTTCGACTTCCCGGTCGGCACGCCTGGCCTGGCCAACCTGATTGCCGGTACCGCCAAGCTCGATGAATGCATCCGCACCGTGGGCAACGTCGACATGATGCCCGCCGGCATGGTGCCGCCGAACCCGCAAGAGCTGCTGTCGTCGGCGCGTCTGACCAACATTCTGGAACTGCTGAAAACCCGCTACCAGCGCATCATCATCGACTCGCCACCGACCATGGCGGTGAGTGACTCGAAGCTGTTGGCCACCACCTGCGACGCGCTGATCTATGTGGTTCGCGCCGAGCACACCTCGATTCCGATGGTGCAAAAAGGCATGGGCCAGCTGCTGCAAAACAACGCGCCGGTTACCGGTGTGGTGCTGAACCAAGTGGACCTGAGCAAGACTTCGAAATACGGCTACAGCTATGCCAGCTATTACGAAAACTACGGCGAAACGCCGAAAGCCTAGCGCTGCCCTGCAGCGCTCCTGCGGCTGTTTGAGTGGCGCCCTGTTGGCCACTCGTCATTAATCCGAACCGGCGCCAGACGCCGGTCATGGATTACCGTTCCACCCCTTTAAATCCGCCGTTCTCTGCCTGGTGGTGACCGTTGTAAATGGGGTCACGACCTGCGTGAGCTACGCCCGGAGGCAACATGATCGACCTGCACTCACATTTGTTACCTGGCATCGATGACGGTGCCGAAACCATGGACCAGGCATTGGAAATGGCTGCGCACGCGGTCGCCTGCGGAACCACCCACATGGTTTGCACGCCGCACCTGCATCCGGGCCGTTACCACAACACCAAAGCCAGCATTCGCGGCGCGGTGTCGCAATTCGCCCAGGCGTTGGCCCGTGCCGGTATTCCTTTGCAAGTGAGTGCAGCGGCCGAAGCACGTTTTGACTCAGACCTGCTGACCCTGGCCATGAAGGGCCAACTGCCCTTCCTCGGCGAATGGAATGGGCGCCAGGTGCTGTTGCTTGAATTCCCCCACAGCGAGATTCCGCGCCAGGCTGAAAAGCTCACCGGCTGGATGCTGAAGAACAATATTCAGCCGCTGATTGCTCACCCTGAGCGCAACAAAGAATTAATGGGTGCGGGTAATCACAAACGAATCGAACCCTTTCTGGCCCAAGGCTGTCTGTTGCAGGTCACCGCTGGGGCAGTCGCCGGTTACTTCGGTAATCCGGCCCAGGAACTGGCCGAACGCTTCCTTCTGGAAGGCCAGGTCACCGTACTCGCCAGCGATGCGCACAACATGAAACACCGTCCACCAGACCTGCGCCCCGGCCTTGAACACGCCGCTGAATTAATCGGCGAATCAGCCGCGCGCCTGTTGGTAGACGACAACCCGTGGCGTATTGCCCGAAGCCATTTTGCCGCCGCGAGTGCCGCATGACCGATACACCGCTACCACAGCCATCGCCGCAACAGCCGCCGCGCACCGAGCGCCGTGGCAACCGCCAGCCGCCCAAGCCGCAGTCGCCGCTGTATCGCGCACTGACCGGTGTGTGCCTGGTGGGTTCGTTGGTGGCCTTGGTGCCGGCGGCACAAATGGCCGTGGCCGGGTTGGCCAGCTACCGCACCGAAACCACCTTGCTACGTTGGCAAGCCAGTGGCCAGGTACCCGCTGACGTCAAATGGCAGCACGCCCTGCGCGCCGCTCAATTGGCAAACGCCTGGTACCCGGTCGCAAGCGGCACGTACCTCGAACAACTGGGCCAGGTGTACAGCTGGCGCGCCTTCGATCAACCCGTTGGCGCCCAAAGCGCTCACGAATCGCGCCTGTTGGCGGCTGCTGCCTATCGCCACTCGGCGCGGGCACGGCCGACCTGGCCGACCACCTGGGCGCACCTGGCCCAAAGCAAATACGCCCTTGGCGAAGTCGACAACGAATTCGCCCAGGCACTCAAGCAAGCAAACGAGTGGGGCCCGTCTCGGCCCGATGTTCAGTTGGAACTTGCAAGCATTGGCCTACGCGCGTGGCCACTGCTGAATCACCAACAACGCGTCGATGCTGTCACTTCTGCACGCCAAGCCATGGATAGCACGAAACAAGCTGCGAACTCCCTGTTCGCCATCGCCCAGGCCAACGGCCTGGAACAGACGCTCTGCACGAGCGTTGGCGATAGCAACGGGGCCCGAAACTACTGCACGCGTGGAGGTAACCAATAAATGACTTCCCAACACAGCAACCTCATGGCGAATCGTCGTGGCCTGACCTTTTGGGGTCAATGGGTCACTGCCATGTTCCTTGCCAACCTGGTTCTCACCGCTTTGGTGGTGATGAAATTCGGCTCGATTCCGAGTGAATACCGGGTTCTCGGCATTCTCACCATTCTCGGCTCGGTGCCCTGCTATGCCGCTTTGCAGGTCTACCACAAACGCCATCGCCTGCTGTCGGGCATGGGCCGTTTGCTGGCTGGCTGGTGCTTGTTGCTGGGCGCGTTGATGACCATCGCGTTTGCTACTCAGACCACCGGCGTGTACTCGCGTGAAGTGGTATTCAGCTGGGCGATTCTTGGCTTCACTGTCCAGGTGCTCAGCTATATCCCACTGCGCATGATCACCCGTCTGCACTCGCGCAAACTGCGCAAGGATCGTCGCTCGGTCATCGTCGGCACCGGTACGCTGGCCAAAGACCTCGCCGAAAAACTCAGCCACCCAAGCCGCGTGCCGTTGATTGGCATGATCGCAACGGAAAAGAGCAAGGCCGACGACAACTGCGACCTGCCGATTCTGGGCAACCTCAACGAACTGCGTGATGTGATCGAGCGCGAGAACATCCGCCGCGTTTACATCGCCGTGCCGCTGGGCGAAGTGCAGCACATCGAGAACATCTACATCGACCTGCTCGACATGAGCGTGGACGTGGTGTGGATTCCCGACTTCGGCTCGATGCTGTTGCTTAACCAGTCGATCTCCGAAATCGAACACATGCCGGCCATCTACCTCAACGAAAGCCCGATCAGTTCGCACCCAGCGGCCCTGTTCGCCAAGGAAGCCATGGAGCGCACACTCGCGGCCATCGCCCTGCTGCTGCTGAGCCCGGTTTTGATTGGTATCGCCATTGCGGTGCGTCGCTCCTCCCCTGGCCCGATCCTGTTCAAGCAGGAACGCCACGGCTGGAACGGTGAAGTGATCAAGGTATGGAAATTCCGCTCGATGCGGGTTCACGCACCCGAGACCGTGGTGAAACAAGCCACGCGCAACGACGACCGCATTACCCCGGTTGGCCGTTTTATTCGCCGTACCTCGCTGGACGAATTGCCGCAGTTGTTCAACGTGGTGTTTGGCGAAATGGCATTGGTGGGCCCACGTCCACACGCCGTTACCCACAACATCTACTACACCGACAAGATTCGCGCGTACATGGCCCGTCACCGCATCAAACCGGGCATCACCGGTCTGGCGCAGATCACCGGTCACCGTGGCGAAACCGAGACCATCGACAAGATGCAGCAGCGGGTTAACCAGGACCTCAACTACATCAACCAATGGTCGCTGTGGCTGGACGTAAAAATCCTGATCAAAACGCCGTTCACCCTGTTGTCGAAAAACATTTACTAAGCCGATCAGCCCCGTGCTTGCCACGGGGCTTTTTTGGGCCGCCGCACTTTTTATTCGTCACCCTTTCACTTAACTGTCAGAGCACCGATCCGAACCATGGAAGCCATTCCAATCGCCTTATTCTGGGGTTTCGTACTCCTCAGCCTGTTCGGCAAGCCCCATGCTCTGCTGTACCTTTTTTTCGGCTCGTTCTCGTTCGGCGCCTTTGCCGTCATTCCCTCTACCCTCACTGGCGGTCTGACCCTGACGCCAACGCCGATCGTGGTGTTGCTGATTGTGGCGCGCACCTTGTGCAGCCGCCCCGGCATCGAATTTTTCGTCAGCGCGGCGTTGACGCCTAAACGCCTGTTGCTGCTGTTTCTGTATTGGGTGGTGGCGTTGTTCGTCACGGTGTTTATGCCGCGCTTGTTCATGAACGAAGTCACCATCATTCCGGTGCGCCTGGAGCTGTCGACCTTCGGCGAACCGCTGCGTCCTTCCACGCAAAACTTCTCGCAGATGGCCTACCTGACCATCTCGGTATTCGCGGTATTCGCGTTTACCCGCTTGATGCGCGACGCCAACATTCGCCAGCAAGCGCTCAAGGCGATCTGCCTGGGTGGTGCCCTGGCGCTGTTCACCGGCTTGCTCGACTTCGCTAGCCAGTTCGTGCCGCTCGACGCGGTGCTGGCGCCGTTTCGTACCGCTACCTATGCACTGATGACCGAAGTGGAAATTCTCGGCGGCAAACGCGTGGTGGGGCTGATGCCCGAAGCGTCGGCGTATGGCTTTCTGTGCATCACCTTCCTGGGTCTGATCTATTTCTTCCGCCACGGTATTCGCGACCGCTGGCTGCGTGAAACCGGGGCGCCGATTTTGATCATCGGCCTGATCGGCATGATCTGGTTGTCGACCTCCTCGGCGGCCTATGTCGGCCTGGTGGTGTTCTTTCTCGCTGCCGCTCTGGAATGGACCGTGCGTAAAAGCTCACGCAATCCCGGCAAAGGCTTGGGCGTGGAATTCTGGACGGTGTGGAGCGCGATCATTCTGGTGGGCTTGGTGGTGCTGTTCGCCCCTGCCCTGCTCGACCCGATCGTGGAAAAGGTCAACGAAATGGTCTTGAACAAATCCAAGACCAGCTCCTATGAAGAACGCAGCATGTGGACCGCCGTCGGCTGGCAAGCGCTGTGGGACACCTGGGGCGTCGGCGTTGGTATCGGCGCCACCCGCACCTCGAACTTCGCCGCAGCGGTGTTCAGCAACAGCGGCTTGATTGGCGGTTTCCTGTACTTCGCGTTCGTCTGGCAATCCATGCGCCGCAAGATTCCGGCCGGCCCCGAGGCGCTTAACAGCCAGTCGATTCTCAACGGTGTGCGCTACGCGTATATCCCAACGTTTATCGTGAGTTTGCTGATCGGCACCACGCCAGACTTCAACAACTACAACGCATTCCTGTATGCCACCGCCTTGGCCGTGGCGCTCGGTTCGCGCAAACAACCCGTGCCGACCCCGGCATTTGGGCAAGGCCCGTGGCGGCCTTTGACCGGCAATCCTCAGGCGGGTGAGTTACCACGATGGTGAAGTCCAAGGACGCGAGCGCTAACAAGTCCCGCGCTGATTTTTTCTTTGTTTATTTGGCTTACACCCTGCGTTACCTCTACTTGCTGTTGCTGATCCCGTTCTACGGTCGCGTGCTGGGCGTGGAAGGTTATGGCGTGGTGTTGGCGGCGATGTCGTTGATGACCATTGCCTGGCGTTTTGTCGAGTGGGGCTTTGCCACCATCGGCATGCGCGAAATGGCCACGGCCACGCCCGACCGCTTCGGCGTGTTGATGGGCCATCACCTCAGCGCCCGTCTGCTGCTCACGGTGGCCGCGATACTCGGCGGCGCCGCCGCGATCATGCTCTCGCCGGTACTGGCAGCGCATCCGATTGCGGGTGCAGCGGCCGTCACCCTGGGCATCGTTTCGGCGTTCAACCTGGGCTGGTATTTCGTCGGCAGCCATCGCCCACGGGCGGCAGTGAAACTGGAAGTGCTCGGCTTCGCGGTCAGCCTGGTATTGATTTTCGCCTTGGTGCGCGACGAAGACGACAGCGGCTTGGTGCTGCTCTCGCTGCTCTGCTCCGGGGTTGTGGCCTCGGGCTTTGCCTACTGGCAAGTGCGCAAGGAAATGACCGGCGCCACCTTGGGTATCAAGCAAGGCGTGCAGCTGATTCGCCAGTCGAGCACGGTGTTCTTGTACACCGGCACCTCGGCGCTGCTGGTGGCCTCGTCCACCTACCTGCTGAGTATTTTGTCCACCTCCGCCGAGGTCGGCTCGTTCGGCGCGGCGGAACGATTGATTGCCGTGGGTTTGAGCGTGATGGGCCCGGCCGGGCAGATCTTCGTACCGAAGATCACCGCCCTGTTCGTCAAGGACGTCGACGGCGCCCACGCCCTGATCCGTAAAGCGTTTCTGCTGATTCTCGGCATCGGCCTCGCCGGTCTGGGATGCAGCCTGGTATTGGGTCCGTGGGTGGTGCCAATCATCTTCGGTCCTGGTTTTGAAAACAGCGTGCCGGTGCTGCAACTGATGGCTGTGCTCTTCCCCATCAGCGGCTGCAATCTGGTACTCGCCAGCTATGTGCTGATCCCGCAGCACAAGGAAAGCGTGTTGGCAAAAGTGGTACTGGCCGGTGCGGCGATCAGCCTGTTGATCGCGGTGCCGCTCGGTATGCATTTTGGGGGGATGGGCATGGCTGTGGCCCGTCTCGTAGGTGAGTCGATTGTGCTAATCAGCCTGACTTACTACTGCTGGAACATGGGCATTCTGGCTCGTATCTTCAACGTTAAAAAATGATGGATTTTCCAATGAAGGCATTCGTCGTAATCGCCACGAAAGGGCGCGCCAAAGAGACTTACGTTCTGCTCGACTACCTCGAGCGTCAGACCGAGAAACCAGCGCATGTGGTGTTAGTGGGCAGTGAAGCTAAAGACGTTGAAGGATTGGAAGCTCATCCCCTGGTCACCAGCGGCCAAGGCAGCATTTTGCTGTCGCGCGCTGGCCTTACGATTCAACGCAACGCCGGGCTCGATGCACTCGCGCCCCTGGTAGCCGATCTACCCGGCAGTGAATGGTTCGTCACCTTCTACGACGACGACTTCCGCCCAGCGCCCAACTGGCTGGAAAGCGCTGGCAAGGCCATGCTGCTGGATCGCCAGATCATGGGCGTCACCGGCAACGTGTTGGCCGATGGCGTAAACAGCGAATTTGGCGTATCCGAAGCCGATGCCGCCGCCTATATCAGCGGCCAGAAGCCGGCTGAAAATCACTGGTCGAGCTCCTCGAAACAGAAAGACCTCAGCGGCCTCTACGGCTGCAACATGGCCTACCTCGGCACCGTCGCCACCACGCTGCGCTTCGACGAAAACCTGCCTATGTACGGCTGGCAGGAAGACTTTGACTACTCCAGCCGCACGCGCCAATACGGCCGCGTGGTGTTGGAGCCAAGTTGCCGCGGCGTTCACCTGGGCGTTAGCTCGGGCCGCACCAGCGGCGTGCGCTTCGGTTACTCGCAAATCGCCAACCCGATTTTCCTCGCCCGCAAAGGCACCATGACCTGGCGCACCGCCGCCAAACTCATGTCCAAGAACCTGCTCGCAAACATTGCGAAAACCCTGTTCATGGTTCGCATAAAAGACTTCCCGGGCCGTCTACGTGGGAACTTTCGCGCCTTCAGCGATCTGATCACCGGCAAGCTCAATCCTCTGCACGTCCTGGACTTAAAGCAGTAACCAGCGCGCGCGTATAACAACAAAAACCAACGCGTTTGCCCGTTGCGTATCGACATGCATCGGGGCTCCTTCGCGCTGCGTTTTAGCTGGCGGTCTACGCAAGGCCTGCGCCACAAGCACGGGTCTTATTTTCGGTATCGGTAAGCAGTACTGGCCGGCATGTGATGTCGGTCGGTGTGTGGGAATACAAGGAGATTTACATGGCGACCGCAGCAGTGACGTACCTGCCACAACCTGCGAGCAAAATAGGGATAGACGGGGATGCGTTGCGCAAACCGCTGTCCGGTGTCGGTCAATATGTGTTCAATCTCTGCAAAGAGCTCGATCGCCTGCTGCCCAACGCGCTGTTTTTTGTGTACACCCGGCTTCCTGCGGACAAGGTGGCAGTGCCTTCCGAGCGCTGGGTGATTCGACAGGAAAGCCACCCGCTGGCGCGCAAGCTTCCCTCGTTTCTGTGGTTGAAAACGCGCGGTGCGCAAATGGCCCGCCGCGACAACCTCGACGTGTTCTGGGCCGGGCGCACCATTCACCCCGGCACCCACGTGGCACGCCGTACGGTGGTGACCGTGCACGACCTCAACCACCGCCTGGTGCCCAAGACCATGGAGTGGGCCACGCGTCTGTCGCACATGCTCTGGTTCGACCGCGATGTGCGCAGCGCCGATGCGATTTTCACCAACTCGCAGGGCACCTCGGATCGGTTGTTGAAATGGGTAGGTCGCGCCGCTGACCTGGTGATTCATCCGGGCGTACGGGCCGACTTCCACCCCATCAACGCCGCCGACCGCGAACACGCCCTCCCCGCGCTGCAAGCCTTGGGCATTGTTCCGCCGTACGTGCTGGCCGTCTCGACGCTGGAGCCGCGCAAGAACATCGGCATGTTGGTCGAAGCGTTCGTCAAGCTGAAACAGAGCGGCGCACTGGCCGAGCACAAGTTGGTTCTGGTCGGTGCCAAGGGCTGGCAGAACAAAGAACTCGCGCAAAAAATCGAGGACCACACCTCGCTTGGCATCGTGCTTCCCGGCTACGTGCCGGATGAGTTGATGCCTGCTGTGTTTGCCCTGGCCGACGTGTTGGTCATGCCGTCGCTGTATGAAGGGTTCGGTATGCCGGTGCTGGAAGCGCGCGCCGTGGGTACGCCGGTCATCGTCTCCGATATTCCCGAACTGAAAGAGGCGGCCGACGGTCAAGGCGAAGTGGTCAATCCGGTGCTGGGCGAAATTGAAAAAGCACTGCTGGAAATGCCTCACGTGTCGGTCGAAGAACGACAGAGCGCCAACGGTGAAATTTTCACCTGGGCCAACTCGGCGCAACGGATGAGTGACTTCCTCACGGAGAAGAAAAACTGATCGCGTTTTTCCTTTTTTATCGAGCCTCCAGTCACCTCCCTTTGCAGAGTGATACACGTATATGGTGATTATTTTTTCCGGTCATTTGATCAACCTCGGCGACGCGCTGATTGCCCTGCGCGAAGCCAAACACTTTCAAAGCAAGGGCCACAAGGTTGTGGTTTGCCCTTGGGAAGAAGCCCATGGCGAGCTGCGCGCCGACTTCGCCAAGCTGGGCATCGACATCGTGCCCATCCGCAACCAACCGATCAAAGCGCTGCTGCTGTGCATGCGGGCGCACTTGATCTTCGGCGGCGGGCACATGGTGCGCGAGCAGGTGTCGACGTTCTGGCTGGGCTTCACCACCTTGGCGTTTTTTGTCAGCCGCCTGTTTGGCCATCGCGTGGTGATCGCCGGCGTGGGTGTCAGCAAGGTGCAGCATTCGCTGCGGGCCAAGCTGTATCGCGCCATGTTGCGGCTGGCCACGGTGGCCTATGTGCGTGACCCGGTATCCGAACAGGTGCTGCGCGACCTGGCCCCGGCCAGCACCGCGAAAATCCACCTGGGCGGCGACATGGCCTTTATCGGCGGCCCGATTGAAAGCTTGCCCGCCACCGGCATCTGCATGGTGGCGCCGGCTGTAGATAAAAGCGAAAACCGCAGCGTCGACCACGACGAAATTCTGCAGGTGCTCAACTCCCTCAAGCACCAAGGCCTCAAACGCGTGACGTTGGTGTCCCACGATATTCGTGACGACTTCGACCTGCAGGCTTGCCGGGAAATCAAAGCGTACCTGGACGGCAAAATCGACGTGCCCATCGACATTCTGCCCATCAGCGATTTGAGTTCCGGGCTGCTGCCGGCTTACCGCGAAGCCAGCTGGGTGATCACCGCGCGGCTGCACGGGTTGATCCTCGCCTCGCTCAATGGCGCCACGGTTTACTACACCGAAGCTTCGAGCAAGAAGCTGCAGTATTTCGCCGAGTTTTTTGGCTACACCTCGGCGCGCAAGGAAAACCTCACGGCGACTTCACGCGACGGTCTGGCGCAAATCACCAGCAACCTGTCGAACCGCGCCGAAAATTCAGTCGCAACGCTATAAAAGACTGAACCAGTTATGGCCTTTTCGCTCTCACACAACCTCGACCTTTCGCGCATTAAATGGGGCGTTCCAGTTTGATCTACGTAAATGCGCGATTCCTCACGCAAGCCATGACCGGCGTGCAACGGTATTCCCTAGAAGTCAGCTTGCAATTGCGCGAGCAGATGCCGGAAATCCGCTTCGTTGCACCCCGCAATATCGTTCAACACGAAGCCGCTCAAGCACTGGGCGTCGAGTTGGTGGGCAACCGCACCGGGCACGCCTGGGAGCAGCTCGACCTGCCGAAGTTTTTGCGCAGCCAGGGCTCGCCGCTGTTGGTCAATTTGGCCAACACCGCGCCCTTGCTGTACAGCAACAAACTCTCGACGCTGCATGACATCGCCTTCGAGCGCTTCCCGGAAAACTTCTCGTGGAAGTTCCGCACGGCGTATCAGCTGGCCACGCCACGCACCATCAGAACCTCGAAAAAGGTGCTGACGGTCAGCGAATTTTCCAAGCAGGAAATCTGCGCGGTCTACAACGTCGCGCCCGAACGCGTGGTGGTGGTGCCCAACGCTGTTTCCGGCGAATTCAGCCCGCAGCCGCACGACGTGGCCGAGCCGTATTTGCTGGCGGTGTCATCACTCAACACGCAGAAGAATTTCCACGGCCTGGTCGATGCGTTCAGCTTGCTGAAACAGAGCAGCCATAAGCTCTACATCGTCGGCTCACTGAACAAGAATTTCGCTGACCCCGGGTTGGTGAAAAAGATCGAAACCGACAGCCGCATCAAGCTGCTCGGCCGCGTTACGGATGAGGAGCTGGTGCGCTTGTACAGCGGTGCAACTGCCTTTGTGTACCCCTCGTTCTATGAGGGCTTCGGCCTGCCACCGCTGGAAGCGCAAGCCTGCGACTGCCCAGTGATTGCGGCCAATGCCGCGAGCCTGCCGGAAGTGTGCGGCGACTCGGCGCTGTACTGCTCGCCTTATGACGTCAACGACATTGCCAAACAAATGGACGTGCTTATTTCCAGTCCGCAGCTGGCCCAGTCCCTTCGCGAGAAGGGCCGCGCCAATATCCAGCGCTACAGCTGGGCAGCCTCGGCCTCACGCCTTCTACAGGTGATACGGGAGTTCCAATGAAAGTCGCAATCATCCATTACTGGTGGCTCAGCAATCGTGGCGGCGAAGCCGTGTGTTCCGCACTCGTGGAGTTGTTCCCGCACGCCGACCTGTTTATCCATGTGTGCAACGAAGACGTGGTGCGCAAAGCCTTGCCCAGCACCTTCACCGGCACCATCAACACCACGTTTATTTCGCGCCTGCCCGGTGCGAAGAAGCACTACCAGAAGTACCTGCCGTTCATGCCGATGGCCCTGGAACAGCTTGATCTGTCGGAATACGACCTGATTCTGAGCAGTGAATCCGGCCCGGCCAAAGGCGTGGTCACCCGCCCTGACGCCGTGCACATCTGCTACTGCCATTCACCGATGCGCTATGTGTGGGACATGTACCACGAGTACCTGTCGGGCGCCGGTCGTTTGATTCGTACGCTGTTCCCGTTCGTGTCGCACTGGTTGCGCGTGTGGGATCGCTTGTCGGCAGACCGCGTTGACCAGTTCATCGCCAACTCCAACTTTGTGGCCCAGCGCATTCGCAAGTTTTACCGCCGCGATGCCGAGGTGATTTACCCACCGGTAAACACCACTGAATTCAGCCCCAACGAAACCCGTGGCGACTTCTATCTGTGCCTCGGCCAACTGGTTGCCTACAAGCGTGCCGACCTGGCCGTGGAAGCGTTCAACCAGCTCGGTTTGCCGTTGGTGGTTGTGGGCGAAGGTGAGCTGTTCGAGCGCCTGAAAACCATCGCCAAACCCAACGTGAAACTGATGGGCCGTCAGCCGTTCCCGGAAATCAAAGACCTGCTGCAACGCTGCCGCGGCCTGGTGTTCCCGGGCATGGAAGACTTCGGCATCGTGCCGGTCGAAGCCATGGCTGCCGGTGCGCCGGTTATCGCCTACGGAAAAGGCGGCGCCCTGGAAACGGTCATCCACGGCAAGACCGGCATTCTGTTTCCGGAGCAAACCGTGGAGTCTCTGATTCAAGCGATTCAGCAGGTAGAAAGCGGCGCGGTCACCTTCGACCCGGCGACCCTGCATGAACACGCGGCCACCTTCGACAAGAGCATTTTCAAGCAGCGCATCCAAGCGTTCGTCGATGACGCGTTGCTGGGCTCCGGCCCCGCCGTACAACGCACCCTTACCACCACTGCGCGTCCAGCCCTTACTGAATAAACGCAACAAGGAGGTCTACCATGCTTCTACCTATCATCATGGCTGGCGGTTCCGGCTCACGTCTGTGGCCACTGTCGCGCCAACTGAACCCCAAACAATTCCTGCAACTGGCCGACGCCCAGCTGTCGATGCTGCAAGCCACCATCTCGCGGCTCAAGGGGCTGGATATTGCCCTGCCCCGCTTGATCTGCAACGAGCAGCATCGTTTCCTCGCCGCTGAGCAACTGCGTCAGCTGGACATGGAAAAATCCAACATTCTGCTCGAACCGGTCGGCCGCAACACGGCGCCGGCCATTGCCCTCGCCGCCCTGCAAGCGGTGAGCGACGGGCAAGATCCGCTGCTGCTGGTACTGGCGGCTGATCACCTGATCAAAAACGTCGACGCCTTCCACGCCGCCGTGCGCACCGCCATGCCGCTGGCCGAAGCCGGCAAGCTGGTGACCTTCGGTATCGTGCCGGATCACCCGGAAACCGGTTACGGCTATATCGAGAAAGGCGCCGCCACCGGCGACGGCGGTTTTGCCGTCAGCCAGTTCGTGGAAAAACCGGACCTGGCCACCGCCACCGATTACCTCAAGAGCGGCGACTTCCTGTGGAACAGCGGCATGTTCCTGTTCCGCGCCAGCCGCTACCTGCAAGAGCTCGAGCGCTTCCAACCGGACATTCTCGAAGCCTGCAAAAAATCCCTGGCCGGCGGCCAGCTGGACCTGCACTTCACCCGCGTCGACGCAGCCGAATTCGCTCTATGCCCCGATGACTCCATCGACTACGCGGTCATGGAAAAAACCGCCGACGCTGTGGTCGTGCCGCTGGATGCAGGCTGGAGCGACATCGGCTCGTGGTCGGCGCTGTGGGACGTCAGCGAGAAAGACACACACGGCAACGTGCTCAAAGGCGACGTGCTGCACCACAACAGCACCAACACCTATGTGCATGCCAGCAGCCGTCTGGTGACGCTGGTGGGCGTGGAAGACCTGGTGATCGTCGAAACTAAAGACGCGATCATGGTGGCGCACAAAAACAACGTGCAAGACGTGAAGAAAATCGTTGAGCAGCTCAAAGACAGCGGCCGCAACGAACACGTCAACCACCGCGAGGTGTATCGCCCATGGGGTGTGTACGACTCCATCGACGACGGCCATCGCTACCAGGTCAAACGCATCACGGTTAAGCCAGGCGCCAAGCTCTCGGTGCAGATGCACCACCACCGCGCCGAACACTGGATTGTAGTGAGCGGCACCGCCAAAGTTACCAATGGCGACACCACTTTCCTGGTCACTGAAAACCAGTCGACCTACATTCCGATTGGCCAGGTTCACGCCCTGGAGAACCCCGGTGTAATTCCCCTTGAACTGATCGAAGTGCAGTCCGGTCCGTATCTGGGCGAAGACGACATCGTGCGGTTCGAAGACAAATACGGTCGCGCCTGATCCCTTCAGGTTGCCCGTAGCCACGCCGGTGCCCTGCACCGGCGATGCGCCTCTCGCACGATGCTTCCCGCATACATGAATTGAAGGATGGAACAGATGAACTGCGCCGTGATTTTTGGTGGCTCGGGTTTTATTGGCGTGTTCTTCGCCAAACAACTGCTTGCCAAAGGTGGTTACGACAAGGTCTACCTGTTCGACAAAGAGCAGGTCACCCAGAAGCCATTCCCCTACCGTGCTCGCCTGGTGCATGAAAGCCCGGAGATCGTTGAGATCAATGGCGACGTACGCCAGCCCATCAGTTGGAAGCCGGAAGAAACCGTCGCCCTGATCGCCAACTTCGCCGCCGTGCACCGCGAGCCCGGCCACGAAGATTACGAGTACTACGAAACCAATCTGCTGGGCGCCGAAAACGTCACCGCCTGGGCCGAACAGGTCGGCTGCAACGACCTGATTTTCACCAGCTCGATTTCGCCCTACGGCCCAAGCGAAGACCAGAAAGACGAACGCACCCTGCCCGTTCCGGCCACTGCTTACGGCGGCTCGAAACTGGCCGCCGAGAAGATTCACCAGACCTGGCTGGCAGCCGACAAGGCCAATCGTCACCTGGTGATCGTGCGTCCGGGCGTGGTGTTTGGGCCGGGCGAAGGCGGCAACGTCTCGCGTCTGGTCAAGGCCGTGATCAAGCGTTACTTCTTCTACATGGGCAACCGCACCACGCGTAAAGCTGGCACCTATGTAAAAGAGCTGTGCGCCGCGATGCTGTGGGTACTGGAACGTCAGAAAGAACAAGGTGGGCATTTCTCCCTGTTCAACATGACCATGAACCCCGGCCCGTCGATTTCCGAATACGTGGAAACCGTGTGCAGCGTCGCCGCCATCGAACGCAAAGTGCCCGCCGTGCCTTACCCGCTGTTGCTCGGCGTGGCGTACAGCATTGACGCCATTGCCCGGCCGCTGGGCATCAA
Organism: Pseudomonas sp. AC229; assembly: GCF_979254655.1. NCBI lineage: Bacteria > Pseudomonadati > Pseudomonadota > Gammaproteobacteria > Pseudomonadales > Pseudomonadaceae > Pseudomonas > Pseudomonas sp. AC229. The sequence goes on along the minus strand of NZ_CEEDHK010000013.1, from coordinate 179,248 downwards.
GCATCCGTTCAGCCCGGTGCGCATTCGCAAGCTGGTGCGCTCCAACAACGTACTGCCGCATTTCCTCGTCGAAAACGGCTACCCCTACCAGTACAGCCTGGCCACCGCCTTCGCTGACTGGAAAACCAGCTGCCCGGATGAGTGGCGCTAACAACAGGCGGGATGCCCCATGAGCGAAACCATTCTGGTCACCGGCGGCGCCGGTTACATCGGCTCGCACACCACCTTGGCCCTGCTGGAAGCGGGGTATCAGGTGGTGGTGTTGGACAACCTGTGCAACAGCTCCCCGGAGTCGTTGCACCGGGTGGAAAAAATCTGCGGCAAGCAGGCTGAATTCATTCAAGGCGACATCCGTGATCGGGTGTTGCTGGATGAAGTGTTCGCCTCGCGCTCCATCAGCGCCGTGCTGCACTTCGCCGGCCTCAAAGCGGTCGGCGAAAGCGTGGCCAAGCCGTTGGACTACTACGAGAACAACGTCGCCGGCAGCGTGACCCTGTGTCAGGCCATGGCCGCCGCCGGCGTTTACCGGTTGGTGTTCAGCTCGTCTGCCACGGTGTACGGCGAACCGACGCAAATGCCGATTCGCGAAGACTTCCCCACCGGCATACCGACCAACCCTTACGGGCGCTCGAAGCTGATGGTCGAAGAGCTACTGCAAGACCTGGCCCGCTCCGAACCGCGCTGGAGCATCGCCCTGCTGCGTTACTTCAACCCGGTCGGCGCCCACAGCAGCGGCCTGATCGGCGAAGACCCCAACGGCATTCCCAACAATTTGCTGCCCTACATCAGCCAGGTTGCCATCGGCAAACTCAAGCAGTTGTCGGTGTTTGGCAATGACTACCCCACCGTCGACGGCACCGGCGTGCGTGATTACATCCACGTCGAAGACCTCGCCGACGGGCACCTGAAGGCCTTGCAAACCATCGCTGGCGACAGCGGCGTGAAGGTCTGGAACCTGGGCACTGGCCAGGGCTACAGCGTGCTTGAAATGCTCAAGGCATTTGAAGCCGCCAGCGGCCAGGCAGTGCCTTACCAAATCGTGCCGCGCCGCCCTGGCGACATCGCCGAATGCTGGGCCGACCCCAGCAAAGCGGCCACCGAGCTGGGCTGGAAAGCCGAGCGCGGCCTCGACCAGATGATGAGCGACACCTGGCGTTGGCAGTCTGCCAACCCTCAGGGCTATTCGAAATAACGCACCACGCCGGACGATGTGGCGGCGGCTTCACCCGCATGTTTTGTCGACAAAGCATCGCGGCTGAAGCCGCTCTCACAAGGGTTTTGTGATCCTTCAGGAGCTTCTTATGATCCGTAAATGCTTATTCCCCGCCGCCGGTTACGGCACCCGTTTTCTTCCGGCCACCAAGGCCATGCCCAAAGAAATGCTGCCCATCGTCAACAAGCCGCTGATTCAGTACGGCGTGGAAGAAGCCCGTGACGCGGGCCTGCAACACATGGCCATCGTCACCGGTCGTGGCAAGCGTTCGCTGGAAGACCATTTCGACATCAGCTACGAGCTGGAGCACCAGATTCGTGGCACCGACAAGGAACACTTCCTGGCCGGCACCCGCGAGCTGATTGATGGCTGCACTTTTTCCTATACCCGTCAGGTGGCCATGAATGGCCTGGGCCACGCGATTCTGTGTGGTCAGCCGCTGATTGGCGACGAGGCGTTTGCCGTGGTGCTGGCCGATGACCTGTGCATCAACCTCGACGGCGATGGCGTGCTCACGCAGATGATCAAGCTGTACAACCAGTTCCGCTGCTCCATCGTGGCGATTCAGGAAGTACCGGCCGACCAGACCCACAAGTACGGCGTCATTGCCGGCGAGCTGATCCGCGACGACCTCTACCGCGTGCACAGCATGGTGGAAAAACCCAAGCCCGAAGATGCGCCGTCAAACCTGGCAATCATCGGCCGCTACATTCTGACGCCGGACATTTTCGGCCTGATCGCCGACACCGAGCCGGGCAAGAACGGCGAAATCCAGATCACCGACGCCCTGCTGAAACAAGCCAAATCCGGCTGCGTGCTGGCGTACAAGTTCAAGGGCCAACGCTTCGACTGCGGCAGCGCTGAAGGCTACGTGGAAGCGACCAATTTCTGTTTTGAAGAGCTGTATCTCAAAGGCAAGTAGCACGAGCAGGGCCGCGCCACAGGCGTGGCCCACAGCCTTTCGGGTGTCAGGTTTTAGGGACTCGCTCCCTTGCAGTTAACCGTCCCAACGCAGGCAAGCGCATGAGAAATTCCAATAATAAGTTCCGTAAGGACATAAACGGCCTGCGCGCGTGGGCTGTTGTAGCGGTAGTTTTATTCCACTTCGGCGTCTCTGGTTTTTCCGGCGGTTTCGTAGGCGTGGACGTGTTTTTCGTGATCTCCGGCTTCCTGATGACGGGCATCATTCTCCGTGGTCTCGAGGCCAATTCGGCGGCCGCAGCGAGCGGTGTGATTGACCCCCGACGCTTTTCCATCATCGCGTTCTATCTGGCGCGGGCACGGCGCATTCTTCCCGCGCTATTGGTGCTGTGTCTGGTGCTGATGGTGGTGGGCTGGTTCGTATTGCCGGCGGTGGAATACAAGCAGTTAGGCAAACATGCCATCAGTGCGCTGGGGTTCTTGTCCAACGTGTTGTTCTGGCGCGAAGACGGCTATTTCGATACCGCCTCCCACGACAAGCTGCTGCTGCATACGTGGTCGTTGTCGGTGGAATGGCAGTTCTACTTGATGCTGCCGATTTTCATGGCCGTCATTTACAAACTTCGCCCGAGCCGACGTGCCCAAGCCATCGGTTTGTCGGCTGTGCTGCTGTTTTCGCTGCTGCTGTGTATTGCCGCCACCCCAATCAAAACCACCGCCGCTTTCTACCTGCTGCCGACCCGCGCCTGGGAAATGCTGGCGGGCGGCTTGGTTTACTTGCTGGCGCAACGCATCGTCCTGTCAGCGGGCCAACAGCGCAGCGTGGAGATCGCAGGCTTCGCGCTGTTAGTCGCCGCCATCGCCGTGTTCGACAGCAACAGCCAATGGCCGGGCTGGCGCGCCACCGTGCCGGTGTTCGCGACCATGCTGATTCTGTTCGCCGCTCGCCAGGATTCGCTTTTTACCGGCACGCGCATGGCGCAGTGGTTGGGCGACAGTTCCTATTCGCTGTACCTGTGGCACTGGCCGCTGGTGGTGGGGCTGGTGTACCTGGAGTTGCAGGATTCGGTGCCGGCCATTGTTGTTGGCCTGGTACTGACGCTGGTGCTCGGCGGCTTGTCGTACCGTTTTATCGAGCGTCCGGCGCAGCTCAGCCTGAACGTAATGCGCCAACGTCTGAGCGCCTTGGTGATTGTCGCGGTGACGCTGCTGGTGATGGTGCCCGGCGGCGTAATCGTGCTGCAGCACGGCATTCCTGGGCGGCTGCCGGCGCAGGTCGATGCGCTGTTCGCCGAGTCGGACAACAAAAACCCGCGCCTGGGTGAGTGCATGCAGAACGAATTCAGCGCAGTGCCGGAATGCACCTACGGCGGCCCCAAGCTCGGCGTCATCGTGGTCGGCGACAGCCATGCCGGCGCGCTGATACGCGCGGTGCAGCGAGCCTTGCCGAGCACCGATGAACATGCGTTGGACTGGACCATGAGCAACTGCCCGACCATTGCCAACATCAAAGCCGTCGGCCAGATCACGTATCGCTGCGGCAGCTTTATCGCGCGCAAAAGCCAGACGCCGGATGCGGCGCTGGGGCAAACGCCGATGCTGATCATCAACCGCACCTCCAACTACCTGATGGGCCCCAACGAGCCTGACCGCACCCGCGAAGTGCCGGTGCCGGAGCTGTATTTCGACAAACCGTTCGCCTCGCGCAGCCCCGAATACCTGCAAGCCATGCGCGAGGGCATCATCGACACCGCTTGCGCGTTCGCCAAGCAGCGGCCGGTGTACATGCTGCGACCGATTCCCGAGCTTAAGCGCGACGTGCCAAAAACCATGGGCCGCGCGGCCATGCGCGGCAAGCAAGAGCGGGTGTCGATTTCCATGGACGAATACCGCCAGCGCAATGCCTTCGCCTGGGAAACCCAAGACCTCGCTGCCGCGCGTTGCGGCGTGACCATTCTTGATCCCCTGCCCTACCTGTGCCGCGACGGCAACTGCTACGGCGACGCCGATGGGCACCCGCTGTATTTCGACGACGACCACCTGAGCGAGTACGGCGGCGACCGCTTGCGCCCGTTGTTCCAACGCATGTTTGTGACCAGCGACGCCACTGCCCATACCGGGACAACGCTGAACGGCGCGCCTTCTTTAGAGACCACACCATGATTTACTCAAGCCCTCGGCGCTTTTATTCCCTGGACTTCATTCGCGGCGTCGCAGCACTGGCCGTGGTGTTCTGGCACTGGCAGCACTTCTTCTTCCAGGGCAGCACCTTTGTGCCGTACGAGATGGAACAGCAACCGTTCTACAACGTGTTCTTCCTGTTCTACCAAACCGGCTGGCTGGCGGTGGACTTCTTCTTCTCGCTTTCGGGCTTCATCTTCTTTTGGCTGTATGCGCGAGAAATCGCCGAGCGAACGGTCGGCGGCTGGGAGTTTTTCGTGCTGCGGTTTTCGCGGCTCTATCCGCTGCACATCGCCACGTTCCTGTTCGTGCTGCTGGCCCAACAGTGGGTAATGGCGCGCACCGGCGATTACTTCGTGGTGCCCTTCAACGACCTGTACCACGCCGTACTGAACCTGTTCATGGCCTCCAGCTGGGGCATGGAGAAAGGTCCGTCGTTCAACGGGCCGATCTGGTCGGTGTCGGTTGAAGTGCTGATGTACCTGGTGTTCTTCATCGTCTGCCTGATGTTCCGCCAACGCCTGTGGGCTCACGTGGCGATGCTGGCCCTGGGCGCCGTGGTGATGGTGGCGGAGCCCATCGTCGGGCGCGGCATTTTCTCCTTCTTCCTTGGTGGCCTGATCTTCCGGCTGTACCGCTACGTGTGCGCACGCGGTTGGCTGCCGCGCGTGCTGCCGTGGGCGGTGGGCGCCAGTGCCGTGCTGTGGCTGGTGACCGTGGTCGAGGTGTATCACCCGTGGTTCTGGCCGCTGGTGCAGAACATTGCGCAAAGCGTGCTGCCAGAAAAATTCGCCGGCCTGCTCGACAAAGCCGTACACGGCGCCACCCGCGCCATTGTCGTGGCCGTGCTGTTCCCGCTGAGCATCTTTACCCTGGCGCTGATGGAAACCAAACGCGGCTACCTTGGCAAACGCCTGGCCATGGTCGGCAACCTCACCTACTCCTCGTACCTGCTGCATTTCCCGTTGCAGTTGGTGTTCTTCACCGTGCTGACCCAGAACGGCGTAAGCCCGACGTTCTTCTACGGTGAAATGTCGATGCTGGTGTTTTTCGCCGTGCTGATTCCGCTGTGCCTGCTCAGCTTCCGCTACTTTGAAACCCCCGCCCAACGCTTCCTGCGCAACGCCCTGCTGCGTTCTGCGGCGAAGACCGAGGCGAAAAAAGACAACCAAAAAAACAACAACCTCGCCGTCGCTTCCAGCGCGAACAGCGAACAACCGAGCTAGGAATTCGTTATGGGCCGTGTCATCAGCATGATCATTTTCTTCGTCACTTTGGCGGTGATTCTCTACACCGGGCTGCGCAGCGACCCGGTGCCGCAAGCCTTCGAGTATCAGGACTTGCTCCACCACCTCAGCGCCTTCGCTGTGCTGGTATGCAGCGCCCGCCTGGCCTTCCCCGCCACGCACGCCTTCTGGACCGTGCTGTATTGCCTGCTGTTCGCCCTAATGATCGAGCTGACCCAAGGCCTGCTGCCGCTGCGCGATCCGTCGCTTGCCGACATGGCCGCGAACGTGGTGGGCGTGCTTATCGGCTTGGCCATCGCGCTGCAACTGAAACGGCAGATCGTGCAGCGTCAGACAGCGCGGGGCTAAAGCCGCGTTAGCCGCGATCGCGCGCGCGACGCTCGCGGTAGTGGTTGTTGGCGATCACACCGATGGCGCAGATCACTACGTAGGTGGCGGCGTTGGCGGGAATTTGCAGGTTGAAGTCGACCAACGAATGAATCAGCAACGCCACGATGCCCAGGCTGGCGCCAAAGCCCACCCCGGCCCGGTAGGTGGATTCGCCGCGCCACATGGCCCGTTGCGCGTGGTACAGGCCCAGCAGCACGAACACCAGCAACGGCAGGCTGCCGAGCAGGCCGTACTCAATGATGAATTGCAGGTAGTCGTTGTGGGCGTGGTCGAAGTGCAGGGTAATTTCCGGCCCCGCATATTTACCGAACAGCACTTCAAACGTGCCGGCGCCGTGGCCGGTCAGCCAGTGTTCTTTGGCCAGCGGCAGCGCTTGTTCGTAGACGGTGCCGCGCAGTTCATTGGCGGCCTGAATGGTTTGGCCATCGACCACCACCGCTTGCAATTGCGTTGAGGCGATGCGGTCCACGAGTTTATCGAGGCCGAAGTATTGGCTGACGATCAGCACGTCGATCACCAGCAAACTCGCGAGAATCAGCCCGTTGCGCAGCCGATGGGTTTTGTCGGTCAGCAAGAACGTCCCGCCCACCAGCAGCAGACTGGTGAAAAACGCTCCGTTGCCCATGCGCGAATGGCTCATCACCAGCGCAATGGTCATCAGCACCAGCGCCAAGCGCAGGCGCCCCTTGGGGCCCAGCAGCATCTCCAGCACATTGACCCAGCGAAACGGGCGCTCATCGCGCAGCGCCAGCAACAGGCCAATGCCCGCCGCCAGGGTTAACTCCAGATACCCGGCAAAATGGTTGCGGTTAACGAAGGTGCCGGTGGCGTCGCCTAGGTAATGGGTTTTGGCGCCGACGAGCAAATCTTCGACCCCCGACAGGGTCATCACCACACCAAAGAACGCCTGGAACGTGCCGCTTATCACCAACACGGCGAGCAGCAGGCTCAGGCGTTTGCGCGTGCGAAACAAATCCACCACCAGCAAAAACAGCAGGCTGTAGGCGATGCCGAGCATCAGGTATTGGAAGGTGGCGGCAGCGTCGACGGTCATGCCGGTGAGCCACTGCACCAGCACCCACACTTGGCTGAGCAGCAACAAGCCAAGCATCGGCAGCGCCGGGCGTAGCGTGGGGCCCATGTCACGGTTGCGGCGCCAGGCATTCAGCGCCCAACCGGCGCCCAAAATGCAGCAGAGCAGCACCAGCAGGCCCATGGACCAGTCGCGGTTGCTGCCGATCGGCAATGGCAACCACAACAGCAGCAACAAAGCGCCGCTGATCAGCAGACGTTCCAGACGTTTCGAGGGAGCGGCCATGCCGGGCGTCCTTGCAAAAAATGAGTGAGTCGAATAGCGCTCGTGGACCGCAACGGCACCGCAAACAGGGCCAAATGCTATCACCTCGACGGAGCGCGGCGAAACGCAAAATCCCGCGCCAGAGCCTCGCGCTGACGAATGACGGCTGTGGTTAAAACCCTGCCGGCCTGCTGTGGTCACAACAGCCCTAGCCTCTTTTGCGAGCGACCCTCACACGTGACGATTGCCGGCCTTATTTTCGACTGCGATGGCACCTTGGTAGACAGCGAGCGCCTCGCCGCCCGCCTGCTTCATGAGTTGCTCGCCGAGCAACACATCCACATGCCCGCCGACCAGGTGCTCGCGCGCTTTCGCGGCATTCCCTTCGCCCAGTTCATCAGCGAAATGATCGCTTTGTACCCCGCCCTGAACGGCCACCACCTGGACCAGGAGTTTCGCCGCCGCAGCTTGCCGCTGCTGCGCGACCACGTCGAAGAAATGCCCGGCGCCGGGGCGTTTGTACGCGGCACCACGCTGCCCATTTGCGTGGCCTCGAACGGGCCGCGGGAAAAGATCGAAACCAACCTGGCGGCGGTGGGTTTACTCGACGTTTTTGGCGCGCGGATTGTCAGCGCCTATGACGTGAATGCGTGGAAGCCTTCGCCACGCTTGATCGAACACGCGGCGAACCTGATTGGCGTGCCGGTGGAGAGGTGTTTGTTGGTGGACGACAGCGTGCCAGGCGTGCAGGCCGGGATTAGCGCTGGGGCGCAGGTGGCAGGGTATGGGGACACGGATTTCAGCGAATTCGCCGGGGCGGCGAATTTTTATCGGGTGCGGGATTTTGCTGAGTTGGAGCGGTTGGTGAAGCGGTTGTCGTGATTTTGTGGGAGCGGCTAATCGATGCCGCCCAGCCGCTCCCACACGTTCAAAGCCGTTCCAATGCCAACGCTACGCCCTGCCCACCACCAATGCACAACGTGGCCAGCCCTTTCTTGGCGTCACGCTTGATCATTTCATGCAGCAAGGTCACCAGCACGCGGCAGCCTGACGCCCCGATGGGATGACCGATGGCGATGGCGCCGCCGTTGACGTTGACCTTGCTCGCATCCCAGCCGAGTTCTTTGCCGACCGACAGCGCCTGCGCGGCGAAGGCTTCGTTGGCTTCGATCAGGTCGAGTTGGTCCAGCGTCCAGCCGGCTTTTTCCAGGCAGCGTTTGGTGGCCGAAACCGGGGCGATGCCCATGATGGCCGGGTCGACACCGGCATTGGCGTAGGCGGCGATTTTCGCCAGCACCGGCAGGCCCAACGCCTTGGCTTTGTCGGCACTCATCAGAATCACGGCGGCCGCGCCGTCGTTGAGGCTGGAGGCGTTGCCGGCAGTGACGGTGCCGTCTTTTTTGAAGGCGGGTTTGAGTTTGGCCAGCGCTTCGGCAGTGGTGCCGGCGCGAGGTTGTTCGTCGGTGGCGAAAGCAACCGGGTCGCCTTTGCGCTGCGGGATCAGGATCGGCGTGATTTCGTCGCTGAAGCGCCCGCCTTCAATCGCGGCCACGGCTTTCTGCTGCGAGCCGGCGGCGAAGGCGTCCTGCGCTTCGCGAGTGATCTCGTATTTATCTACCAAGTTTTCGGCAGTGATGCCCATGTGGTAGTCGTTGAAGGCATCCCACAGGCCGTCGGTGATCATGCTGTCTTTCACCTGCGCGTGACCCATGCGCAAACCGGTGCGAGCGCCCGGCATTACGTACGGGGCCAGGCTCATGTTTTCCTGGCCGCCGGCGATGATCACGTCGGCATCGCCACAGCGAATGGCCTGGGCGCCGAGGTGCAGCGCTTTCAGGCCCGAGCCGCAGACTTTGTTGAGCGTCAGTGCCGGCACGGCGACGGGCAGACCCGCTTTGATTGCGGCTTGGCGCGCGGGGTTTTGCCCGGCGCCAGCGGTCAGCACTTGGCCGAGGATCACTTCGTCCACTTCGGCGCCATCCAGGCCAGTCTTTTCCAGCAGCGCGCGGATTACGGCAGCGCCCAAATCAACGGCGGGTATGTTCGCCAACGAGCCTTGGAAACTGCCGACGGCGGTGCGGGTGGCGGCTACGATTACGACGTCTTGCATGGCATCACTCCTCAAAACTGCATTTCCGGAACGTGGTCGGGAATCACCAACTCACCTGCCGTTTTTGCTTTGATTTCTTCAACGCTTACGCCCGGCGCGCGCTCTTTCAAGATGAAGGCGCCGTTGTCGATTTCCAGGTAAGCCAGGTCGGTGAGCACGCGTTTGATGCAGCCTGCGCCGGTCAGCGGCAAGGTGCAGCGGGCCAGCAGTTTCGACTCGCCGTCTTTAGACGCGTGGGTCATGGTGACGATGATGTTCTCCGCGCCTGCGACCAGATCCATCGCCCCGCCCATGCCTTTTACAAGCTTGCCGGGCACCATCCACGAGGCGATGTTGCCTTGCACGTCCACCTCAAACGCCCCGAGCACGGTCAGGTCGATATGACCGCCGCGAATCATGGCGAACGATTCAGCCGAGGAAAAAATCGACGCGCCGGTGCGGGCGGTCACGGTTTGTTTGCCGGCGTTGATCATGTCGGCGTCAATCTCGTCAGCAGTCGGGAAAGCGCCCATGCCGAGCAGACCATTTTCCGATTGCAGCATCACTTCCATGCCGTGCGGCACGTAGTTGGCAACGAGCGTGGGGATGCCGATGCCGAGGTTAACGTAGAAGCCGTCCTGCAATTCGCGGGCGACACGCTGGGCCATTTGTTCGCGGGTAAGCGCCATAGTTATTGTTCTCTGCAAAAAGGATGGGGACGGTTCAGGCACGCACGGTGCGTTGTTCAATGCGCTTCTCGAAGCGCCCGCAGATCAGGCGGTCCACGTAGATGCCGGGGGTGTGAATCTGTGTGGGGTCGAGTTCGCCGGGGGCGACGATTTCTTCCACTTCCACCACGGTGATCTTCCCGGCAGTGGCTGCCAGCGGGTTGAAATTTTGCGCGGTGTGGCGGTACACGACGTTGCCGAACCAGTCCGCCTTCCAGCCTTTGACGATGGCGAAATCGCCGGTGATGGCGGTTTCCATCAGGTAAGCGCGGCCATTGAAATCGCGGGTTTCCTTGCCTTCAGCAATCGGCGTACCGACGCCCGTGGCCGTGAAGAACGCTGGAATGCCAGCGCCGCCAGCGCGCATCTTTTCCGCCAGGGTGCCTTGTGGGGTGAGTTCTACTTCCAGCTCGCCGCTGAGCAATTGCTGCTCGAACAACGCGTTTTCGCCCACGTAGGAGGCGATCATTTTGCGGATCTGCCGGTCTTCCAGCAGCACGCCCAAGCCGAAGCCATCGACGCCGCAGTTGTTGGAGACCACGGTGAGGTCGCGCACGCCTTTGCGCTTGATCTCGGCAATCAGGTTCTCGGGAATGCCGCACAGGCCGAAGCCGCCTGCGAGCACCGTCATTCCGTCCTTCAGCCCAGCCAGGGCCTCTTCGTAAGAACCCACACGTTTATCGAAACCAGCCATGGGCGACGCCTCTCTTGTTGTTCGTGAAGGCCTCTGCCGGGCCGGAGGCATGAGTGTTGAGCGGACGGATATATTTGTTAAGTTGATTTTTAAAATGGATTGATTGATAAAACAGCACAATAACCGTCGCCCTTTTATCGAGCCCGCCATGACCGTCAAACAATTGCGCGCCTTTCTCGCTGTGGCGCAGAGCCTGAGTTTCGCCCAGGCCGGCGAGCGCCTTCACCTGTCGCAATCGGCCCTGAGTCTGACCATTAAAGGGTTGGAGGAAGGGTTGGGCGGCCGGTTGTTTAGTCGCACCACTCGCAATGTCAGCCTGACGCCCGAAGGCGAGGCGTTGCTGCCACTGGCGCGGCGTCTGCTGGCTGACTGGGAGAACGCCGAAGACCAATTGCGCCAACGCTTCACCCTGCAACAAGGTCGCGTAACCCTGGCGGCCATGCCCTCGTTTGCGGGGAATTTGCTGCCGCCGTTGCTGGTGGAGTTTCGCGCGCGGCACCCGAAGGTGAATGTGACGGTAAACGACGTTATCAATGAGCAAGTGATCGAGATGGTTCGCGACCGGCAGGTGGAATTGGGCATCGCCTTCGAGCCGCAGGCCGATGTCAGCCTGCACTTCACGCCGTTGTACCTGGACCGTTTCGTCGCGGTGGTCGCCGCCGATTCGCCGTTGGCCGAACGGCAGGAAGTTGAATGGACGACGCTGCTGGAATATCCCTTTGTCACGCTGCAACGCCCGTCTACCGTGCGATTTATGCTGGAAGATCACTTGCGCCCGCGCGGCCTGAAGCTGCCGGTGGCATTCGAGAGTCATCAGTTGGCGACGGTCGGCCGCATGGTTGCCAATGGCTTGGGGGTAAGTGCCGTGCCGGCGCTGTGCGTGGAGCAGATGCGTGAGCTGGGAGCGCGTTGTCTCACATTGCGTGAGCCAATTATCGAGCGAGCTATTGGGATTTTACGGAAGGAAGATCACGAATTATCGGTGGCCGCTCAGGCGTTATACGACACGTTATTGGCGGCCAAGCCGAAAGCTGCGGGGCATTAGGACACGGTCAGGAGGAAGTGTTCGAGGGACAAAATCCAGTCGTATACGCGAACTGGAAATTCAGGTTGGGTGGCGGCCAGCGCCACAAGGGTGATAACAGCGAAGCCAATGCTTCTGGCGGCCCGTTGGAAAGGAGAGGAAGGGTTTACGTCGGATGGATGCATGATGAAAAACTCGCCGGAAAAAATGTCGGGCGAGGATCACAGAGGAACAGAAAACACTCTGTAGAAGCGGCGTTCAATGACTGTAGGAGCTTTCCTAGGACTTCGGAGTCGAGCGGCCTGTATCGCCGAAAAGCTCACTGCTAAGCTCAGGGCTCGCTTTGCCAAAATAAGGTTGATAACAACAATGCAAACGACCGAAACGACTGCCGTCCCCACCGTAAAACTGTTGATTGGCGGCGAGCTGATCGACTCCGCCAGCGCCCAGTGGCGCGACATCATCAACCCGGCCACGCAACAGGTGCTGGCGCGCGTGCCCTTCGCCACCCAGGCCGAGGTGGACGCGGCAATCAGCGCCGCCGCCGAGGCGTTCAAAACCTGGCGCAAAACCCCAATCGGTGCCCGCGCTCGGGTATTTCTGAAGTACCAGCACCTTATTCGCGAACACATGGCCGAGCTGGCGGCGATGCTCACCGCCGAGCAGGGCAAAACCCTGGCGGACGCCGAAGGTGATGTGTTCCGTGGTTTGGAAGTGGTTGAGCACGCGGCCGGCATCGGCAACCTGCAACTCGGCGAGCTGGCCAATAACGTGGCCGGCGGCGTTGACACCTACACGCTGCTGCAACCCCTGGGCGTATGCGCCGGCATCACGCCGTTCAACTTCCCGGCGATGATTCCGCTGTGGATGTTTCCCATGGCCATCGCCACCGGCAATACGTTCGTGCTCAAGCCCTCGGAACAGGATCCGATGGTGACCATGCGCCTGGCCGAATTGGCGATGCAGGCCGGTGTGCCGCCGGGCGTGCTGAATGTGGTGCATGGCGGTGCCGACGTAGTGAATCGGCTGTGCGATCACCCGGACATAAAGGCGGTGTCGTTCGTCGGTTCCACCCAAGTCGGCACCCACGTGTACAACCGCGCCACGCAAAACGGTAAACGCGCGCAATGCATGATGGGCGCGAAAAACCACGCCATCGTCATGCCCGATGCCAACCGCCAGCAAACCCTCAACAACCTGGTAGGCGCGGCATTTGGCGCTGCCGGGCAACGCTGCATGGCGCTGTCGACGGTCATTCTGGTCGGCGAAGCGCAGACCTGGCTGCCCGAGCTGGTGGAGCGCAGCAAAACCCTGAAGCTCAACGCCGGTACCGAAGCCGGCGCGGACCTCGGCCCGGTGGTGTCCTGTACGGCGCTGGAACGCATTCAGGGCCTGATTGCTGCGGGCGTTGAAGAGGGCGCCACGCTGGCGTTGGATGGTCGCAACCCCACGGTCGCCGGCTATGAGCGCGGCAACTTCATCGCGCCGACGCTGTTCAGCGACGTCACGCCGACCATGCGTATTTACCGTGAGGAAATTTTCGGCCCGGTGCTCTGCGTGATGAATGCCGCCACGCTCGATGAGGCCATCGCCATGATCAACGCCAACCCCAATGGCAACGGCACGGCAATCTTCACCCGCTCTGGCGCCGCGGCCCGGCATTTTCAGGAGGAGATCGACGTCGGCCAGGTGGGCATCAATGTGCCGATCCCGGTGCCGGTGCCCATCTTCTCGTTCTCCGGCTCACGCGCCTCCAAGCTCGGCGACCTTGGCCCTTACGGCAAGCAAGTCGTGCAGTTCTATACCCAAACCAAGACAGTGACCCAACGCTGGTTCGATGAAGAGGACGTCGGTGCGGTCAACACCACCATCACCTTGAAATAAGCGTGGCGTAGAGCCAGTCCTACAAATCCAATAAGAGGGACGTTTATGAATATCGGTTTTATCGGCCTGGGCAACATGGGCGGGCCCATGGCCTTGAACCTGCTCAAGGCTGGCCATTCGCTGCAGGTGTTCGACCTGGTGCCGGCTTCCGTCCAGCGCCTCACCGAGGCGGGCGCACGCGCGTTGGGCTCGCCCGCTGACATCGCGCGTAGCGACGTCGAGCTGATCATCACCATGCTTCCCGCCGCCCGCCATGTGAAAGCCGTGTACCTGGGCGACGACGGATTGCTCGCCCATGTCCGCAACGGCGTGCGCCTGATCGACAGCTCCACCATCGACCCGATGACGGCGCGCGAGGTGGCTGCTGCCGCCAGCAAGCAAGGCAACCCGATGCTCGATGCACCCGTTTCCGGCGGCACCGGTGGTGCGGCGGCGGGCACCTTGACGTTTATGGTCGGCGGCAGCGCCCGCGATTTTGCCCAGGCGCAACCGGTGCTCGCGGCCATGGGCAAAAACATCGTGCACTGCGGCGACGCGGGAAATGGCCAGGTGGCCAAAGTGGCGAACAACATGCTGCTGGGCATTTCCATGATCGGCGTCGCTGAGGCGATGAACCTCGGCGTAGCGCTGGGCATGGACGCCAAGGTGCTGGCGGGTGTGATCAACACCTCCAGCGGCCGCTGCTGGAGTTCGGACACCTACAACCCCTTCCCCGGTGTGCTGGAAACAGCTCCCGCCGCGCGCGGTTACAGCGGTGGTTTCGGCACCGACCTGATGCTCAAAGACCTCGGCCTGGCCACCGAAGCGGCTAAACAGGCCCAGCAACCGGTGTTGCTCGGCGCCCTGGCGCAGCAGCTGTATCAAAGCTTCAGTGCCCAAGGCCATGGCGAGCTGGATTTCTCCGCGATCATCAAGCTCTACAGCGGCAAAGCCTGAGCGCCCATCATTCTTCTGACCGAGAACATTGCATGCACGACCTGGAACTAAGCGACGAACAACGCATGATCCGCGACATGGCCCGCGACTTCGGCCGCAGCGAGATCGCCCCGCACGCCCAAGCCTGGGCCGAGGCCGGGTGGATTGACGACAGCGTGGTGCGCAAGATGGGCGAGCTGGGCTTGTTGGGCATGGTGGTGCCGGACACCTGGGGCGGCTCGTTCACCGACTATGTGGCGTACGCCTTGGCCGTCGAAGAAATTTCCGCCGCCGACGGCGCCACCGGCACGCTGATGAGCGTGCACAACTCCGTGGGCTGCGGGCCGGTGCTTAACTACGGCAGCGACGCACAAAAGCACACCTGGTTACCGGCACTGGCGAGCGGCGAGGCGATTGGCTGCTTCTGCCTGACCGAGCCCCACGCCGGCTCCGAGGCCAACAACCTGCGCACCCGTGCCGAGCTGAAAGACGACCAGTGGGTGCTTAACGGTGCCAAGCAATTCGTCAGCAACGGCAAGCGCGCCAAGCTTGCCATTGTGTTCGCCGTAACCGATCCGAAGCTGGGCAAGAAGGGCCTTTCGGCCTTCCTGGTGCCCACCGACAACCCAGGCTTCGTGGTGGACCGCAGCGAAAAGAAGATGGGCATCAAGGCATCCGACACGTGCGCCGTCACCCTCAACAACTGCGTGATCCCCGAGGCGAACCTGCTCGGCCAGCGCGGCAAAGGCTTGGCCATCGCGCTTTCAAATCTGGAGGGCGGACGCATCGGCATCGCCGCGCAAGCACTGGGCATTGCCCGCGCGGCATTCGAAGCTGCGTTGGGTTATGCACGCGAGCGCGTGCAGTTCGGTCAGCCGATCATTGAGCACCAGAGCATCGCCAACAAACTGGCCGACATGCACACCCAACTCAACGCCAGCCGCCTGCTGATTCTGCACGCCGCCCGGCTGAAGACGGCCGGGCATCCGTGTTTGTCCGAGGCTTCGCAAGCGAAATTGTTTGCCTCGGAGATGGCCGAGCGCGTGTGCTCCGATGCCATTCAGATTCATGGCGGCTACGGGTATTTGGAGGATTATCCCGTCGAGCGCTACTACCGCGATGCGCGAATTACGCAAATTTACGAGGGATCGAGCGAAATCCAGCGGCTGCTGATTGCCCGCGAGTTGGCCAACTATTCCTTGTAGAGCGCGCAAAATTCACAGGCAAAAAAAAGCCGCCCATTGCGCGGCGGCTTGAGTGAACGCTGAGCGTTCTATGGCATCCATGCGGACATTCCTTTGTTACGCGTTGCGTAGGCTGAAGCTACGTAATGACTAAAAAATGAACTGAGAACATGTACTGACTACCGCTATCGTGACTTTACGTAGTGCTTTGCAACTGACTGTGAACACAGGTTTGGCGAAGCGTGTCGCCGGCGGTAATTAGGCACCGCGCGCCCCTTACTAAAAAATCAGAAGCGCCCTTGCAACCTGTAGGGAAACTCCACAAAAATGCTGTTTCCGCCACGCTTGCAGGCGAACACCTACAGAACCTGGCGACGCTCCTGTTACCGAACCTGCTGCGCTCTAGCGCACGGCTACACGCGCCATCGTTAACGCTTCATCCCGCCTCAGCTTCCAGCCGTTAAGGGCCTGTTGTGACTGCCGCTTCTACTTCCGTTCCGCTCAGCCCGGCGCAACTGCGCAAAATCCTCCTGGGCTTGCTGCTTGGCATTTTTCTCTCGGCGCTGGACCAAACCATCGTCGCCGTGGCGTTGCCGGAAATCGGTGTGCAGTTGCCGGGCAGCGAAGTGCTGGCGTGGGTGGTATCGGCCTACATGCTGGCCATGACGATTTCGACGCCCTTCTTCGGCAAGCTTGGCGACCTGTTCGGTCGGCGCCGTTTGCTGCTGATTTCCATCAGCCTGTTCGTATTCGCCTCGGTGCTCTGCGCGCTGTCGCGAGACATGTGGCAACTGGTCGGCGCCCGGGCGCTTCAGGGCATTGGCGCAGGCGGCATGATCGCCACGATTCAGGCGTTGATAGGCGACCTTATCGCCCCGGCCGAACGCGGCCGCTACCAAGCGTGGTTCAGCGGCATGTTCGCCCTGGCCAGCCTGATCGGCCCACCGCTGGGCGGCCTGCTGAGCCAGCAGCTGTCGTGGCGCTGGGTGTTTTGGGTCAACCTGCCGATTGGCTTGCTGGCGATCTGGCTGAGCCAAAAGCGGCTGGCCGGCTTAGCGGAAAAACGCCGCAAGGCGCGGCTCGATTATCTCGGTGGTTTGCTGCTGTTGATCGGCCTGGGCAGCCTGTTGTTGCTGATCACCCGCCTCGGCCAGGAGCGCCAATGGCTGACTCTGGAAAACGCCGCCGGCCTGGGGATCGCATTGGTTGGCTTGCTGCTGTTCGTGGTGCAAGAGCGGCGCGCCAGCGAGCCGGTCATTCCCATGGAATTGTTCCGTATCGGCCCGGTGCGCGCGGGCTGGTGCTTGCTGTTTTTTGCCAACTTCCAGGCGGTGGCGTTGGCCGTGCTGTTTCCCCTCCACGCCCACGCTGAGGGCGGGACCAGCACTGGCGCCACTCAACTGATGGCGATCGCCATCGGTGCGCCGCTGGGTGCGTTTATCGGCGGGCGCATGAGTTCCCTGCTCGGCCGCTACAAGCCGCTGATTCTGAGCGGCAACTTGCTATTGCCGGCGGCATTGGTGGCGCTGGCCTTTCTACCGCCCGAATTGCACGCGTTCAGCCTGCCGCTGCTGATGTGCTGCGGCGTGGCGCTGGGCCTGCAATTTCCGACGTCGATGGTGGCCGTACAAAGCGCGGCGCCGCTCAGCCATTTGGGCGTGGTGACGGCTGCGTGCGGGATGTTTCGTGGCCTGGGCGGTGCCCTCGGGGTGACGCTGTTGTCGAGTCTGCTCTGGCACTTGCTGCCCAGCGTCGACCCCGAACACATCAGCGCCAGCCTCGGCCAGGTAGACCGCGAGACACTGCGCACTGCCTTTCGCGACCTGCTGCTAGTGGACGCCGCGATCGCCGCGATCCCACTGCTGATCGCCTTGTGCATGGCTGATAACCGTCTGCGGCACACGGTCGAAGCAGATACCTGACGGCGACATTCCGCCCGCTGCTGGCGGAATCCGGCCACATTCCGCTGCGCCTTTTCCCTGAATGACCGCCAAAAGCCCCGTGCTGCGGCGCCCTGCCGCACCTGGCCCCGGTCTTGCTGTATGCCGTCTGGATAGCAAACTAGAAATGGTCAAACTGATGAAAAAGCTGTTGTTAACCCTCGTCTGCCTGCTCGTTGTCGGCTGCGCAAAAACCCCCGAACCCGAAAAAACTGTCGATGTGCTGCTAATTGGTGGCGGCATCATGAGCGCCAGCCTGGGCACCTACCTGAACGAACTGGAGCCGGGCTGGAGCATCGACATTTACGAGCGCATGGACCAGGTCGCCGAGGAAAGTTCGAACCCTTGGAACAACGCAGGCACCGGCCACTCGGCCTTCTGCGAGCTGAACTACACGCCCGAAGTTGCCGACGGCAGCATCGACATCAGCAAAGCCGTGGCGATCAACGAGTCGTTCGAAATCTCCAAGCAGTTCTGGGCGTATCAGGTTGAGCAAAAAGTGCTCAACAACCCCAAGACGTTTATCAACAACGTGCCGCACATGAGCTTTGTTTGGGGCGATGAAAACGTCGCCTACCTGCACAAACGCCACGCGGCCTTGCAGCACAGCTCGCTGTTTCGCGGCATGGAATATTCCGAAGACCCGGCGCAGATCAAACAGTGGATTCCGCTGGTAATGGACGGCCGCGCTGAAGGCCAGAAGTTGGCGGCCACGCGTATGCCGATTGGCACTGACGTTAACTTCGGCGAAATCACCCGCCAGCTGTTCGGCTCGCTGACCACTCGGCCTGGCGTAGCGCTGCACCTGCAACACGAAGTGCGCGACATTGTGCGCAACGACGACGGCACCTGGACCGTGGTGGTCGCCGACCTCGGCAACGCTGAACAACTGAAAAGCGTAAAAGCCAAATTCGTGTTTATCGGTGCCGGAGGCGGCGCGCTGAAGCTGCTGCAAAAGTCTGGTATCGCCGAGGCAGACGGTTACGCGGGCTTCCCGGTCGGCGGCGAATTCCTGGTCACCAAGAACCCGGAAATCGTCGCGCAGCACCAAGCCAAGGTGTACGGCAAAGCCTCGGTGGGCTCGCCGCCGATGTCTGTTCCACACCTGGACACCCGCGTGATCGACGGTCAGAAAGCGCTGCTGTTCGGCCCGTTCGCCACATTCTCGACCAAGTTCCTTATCAACGGCTCGCTGTGGGACATGTTCAGCGCCATGACCTGGAACAATTTGATGCCCATGGCCAACGCCGGGCTGGATAACACCTCGCTGACCACCTACCTGGTCGGCCAGCTGATGCTCAGCCAGGACGACCGCATGGCCGCCTTGCGCGAGTATTTCCCCGAAGCCAAAGACGCCGATTGGGAGCTGGTGCACGCCGGCCAACGCGTGCAAATCATCAAGAAAGACCCACAGTTGGGTGGCGTGTTGCAGTTCGGCACCGAAGTGGTGAGCTCGGCAGACGGCAGCATCGCCGCCCTGCTCGGCGCCTCGCCCGGTGCGTCCACGGCGGCGCCGATCATGCTCTCGGTGCTGGAAAAAACCTTCAAAGACAAGGTCAAAACGCCCGAGTGGCAGGCCAAGCTGAAGCAGATCATTCCCTCGTACGGCAAGAAGCTGAACAACGACCTTGAGCTGACCAACGCCACGCGCGCCTGGAGCAGCGAACGTCTGCAACTGCCGTTCGTGCAGGTGCAGCCCGACAGCGACCCGATGGTCGACGCGCTCTAAGCGCACGCCCTGCCACGCGCCGGCTGCCCTGGCTGGCGCATGGCCTTGCGGTGCAACGCTTGCGCTTGCGAGGCCACCGGTTGAACGGCACACTGCCCGCTCGCAGGCACATCGCCGCCCCTACTGGAGACACCCATGCCTGTAATGGATACCGACAAACGTATGGCCGCCCGCGCCTTCATCCTGGGCCACGCCGACGCGCTGAGCTGCACGGTGTACCGTCTCGACGAAAGCGACCCTGAGGCTGAAGAAGAAGACCTGGGTGACGGCAAAGTGCTGTTCGCCGGCCAATTCACCGCACCGGCGGAGTGGGATGCAGAAGCCCATGAAGACTTCTTCGGCGATGCCGACCCTGGCCTGTTTTTCAACGCCTACATCGAAAGCGAAGCCAAGCCCGGCAGCAAAGCGCACTTCAGCGCCGAGATCGGCGACTACGTAGCGGCGCTGCCCGGCTTGGGCGAAGTGGTGATGTATTACGTGTATGACGCCGTGGAAGATGAAAGCGGCCGTCTGTGCGTGCTGATTCGCGACGAAGAACAACCGGCGTAACGCCCAGACGGGCTTGTTGGAATCCTTCACGAAATCTTCACAATTGCTGTGCAATACTCGAGGCAGCTGAAGGACCAGCCCCTATCTGCAAACAGCCCGCTTTACGCGGGCTTTTTGTTGTCTGCGATTTGCGGCAACGGCCATCGCGGCTAAAGCCGCTCCCACAAATGGCGGCGGAACAGGCTTGGGCGACACTGCATCGGTTAAAACCGCTTAGTCACTGGCGGTTTAACGGCAGCCTGGTGGATTGCGTTCGGCGCGTTAAGTCCTTAGAACAATGAACACGCACCGCCATTCAAGGACGCCATTCATGTCTGTAGCCGACACCCTGAAAAAACGCATCTCGGTGCGCGCCTTTCTCGACACCCCCGTGGATGCCGCCACCGTCCACGCCTTGCTGGAAGACGCACGCTGGTCACCTTCTGGCGGCAACCTGCAACCGTGGAAAGTCATCGCCGTCGCTGGCGCCGAAAAAACCGCATTGGAGCGTTTGGCTGTCGAAGCCATTATGAAAAACCCCAAGGGCGAGGTGGGCGATTACCCGATTTATCCCGAAGGGCTTCAAGACCCTTACCGCGCGCGGCGCTACAAAATCGGTGAAGACATGTACGCATTGCTGGGCATTCCTCGGGAAGATAAAGGCGCGCGGTTGAAATGGATGTCGCGCAACTACCAGTTTTTCGGCGCCCCGGTGGGCCTCTTCTTCGTTATCGACAAAGCCATGGGCAACGGGCAGTGGGCGCATGTCGGCATGTTTATGCAGTCGCTGGCGCTACTGGCTGAAGAACGCGGCCTGGGCACCTGCATGCAGGAAGCCTGGGGCATGGCGCGCGACAGCCTGCACCGGCATTTCAGCTTGCCTGATAACGAAGTGGTGTATTGCGGCATGGCCCTGGGCTACCCGGACCGCGAAGCGACCGTCAACCAACTGCGCTCGGAGCGCGCGCCGGTTGACGAATTCGCTCAACTTCGCGGGTTTTGATTGGCACTGCACAACGCTTAAATCAGCGCTCGACATCTGAAAAACCCGCGAACTAGAATACTGTATATCCAAACAGTACAAGAGGTTTCGAACGATGTCGAAAGCTGCCGCCGCTCGCCAGCCGAGCCAGTACGAACTGCTGGCCACTCGCTTACAACGCATCATCAATTCCCCCGCCGCGCAGAAATCGAAAACCGCCCTGCTCTATAAAGCGCCGGACGAATCCGACGATGACTGGGCACAGGTGCTGGCTGAAATTGGCGAAACCGACAACGTCACCATCGCCTACCGCGACGATGGCGGCGTGCATTTGTTTTGGGTGGTTCAGCAGGACGATTGAAGTGGCAGCTCAGCAGCCAATCGTGGCCGCCAATTGTCCTGGCCGAGATTTGAGCCTCGCCTGCAACGACGTCGGCAGATTGCTCCAGACCGTTAAACCCGCGCGTTTCTCCACTTCAACCACGCTCGTTTGATAGGTGCAGTAGCTGGCGCCGCGCGGCGTCTCTTGCTCCATGATGAAGGCGGCGTAAAGACCCGCTTCAGGCGTGTTGCCGACAAAGATGATTTTCCAGTAGCCGCTGGGAATGGTGTGCGGCGTCGCCGTTCCCGGCAGCGTGCCGATGTAACGCTCATAGAGCGGGCCGGTCAGCACGTGCACCTCGTCGACATCGGCACGTTTACTCAGGCTACGCTCGCGATCCTCCAGCGCTGCCCAGGCGCCTTGGTTAAGGTCCGACTTTTGCGGCGTGATGTTGGACAAGTAATTCAGCGTTTCCCAATCCGCCACGCCGCCCATCGAGGCGAGATTCGCCTGGTGACCACGGTCTACCTTCAATGCGGCGCTCGCTCCGGTGTAGTCCTTTGGCGACAGCGTCTGGCCCGTCGGAATATCGGGATCGACCCGCCATTTTCGCGGCCGGTTGCTGGCGGGCGTGTCTTTGGTAATTCGGTAGGCCACCCAGTTGGCGAACTTGGTTTCGCCATTATTGTTCAGGCTGTATGCCTCTCGGTTGAGGGTCAGCGCGCTGCCTCCCGCTGGGCAGCCGACCGCACAATGATCAACGACGGGCTCATGGGAATACCGCCCCGGTAGCTGAAGACCAGAGAGGGACGAGCAGGCTGAAAAGAAAGGTACGAGGGCAAAAATAAAAAACTTAAATCGTACGGTTGTACGCATCGCAGGGCATCTCATCGACAAACGCGCCAGCCCAATTGCGAGCGCGAACGCGGCCATTATCGTGAAGCTGACGGCCGTTATCACACGCGTGCGCTGTGCTCGGTTTGCCGAGGTATTTTATAAATGTCTTTTGAATCAGCCAGATAGCTACAGCATTCATGATTGATGCGCGCCCTTTTGCCTGCATCCAGGCGGCCATCGGAACGAAGGGGTGTGAATCTGCGAATTGCCGGTTACGAGAAAAGCGCCGCGCGGCTGCACGACACTTTTCTTCGAGATGGTGCCGTTGAGAGGAATCGAACCCCCGACCTCCTGATTACGAATCAGATGCTCTACCGACTGAGCTACAACGGCGTACACGTGAGAAACTCTAGACCAGCCCCGAGCCTCGGAGCGAAGCGTTATTTCGGCAATTCGATGCGGTCGGCGTGAATAACCAGCTCGCCCTGTTTGTACAAGGCGCCGATGGCTTTTTTGAAGTTGCCCTTGCTCACGCCAAACAGTCCGGCAATGGTTTCTGGCGGACTCTTGTCACTGACCGCCAGCACGCCGTCGCTTTCGCGCAGTTTGTTGAGGATTTGCTCATGCAGCCCGACCGCCGCTTCCTTGCCAACCGGTTGCAGGCTCAGGCTGATTTTGCCGTCGGGGCGAATTTCTTTGATAAAGCCTTGTTCCTGCTTGCCTGCGCGCAAAAACTTGAACACTTCGTTCTTGTGAATCAAGCCCCAATGCTGGTTGTTGATGATGGCTTTGAAGCCCATGTCGGTGGATTCAGCGACCAGCAAATCAACGGCCTGGCCGACCTTATAGGCGGCCGGCGTGTTATCCAGGTAACGGTCCAGGCGGGCAGTGGCGGTGATGCGGCGGGTGTGTTTGTCGAGGTAGACGTGCACCACGCAATAATCGCCGGCTTGCAGCGTGCGCTTTTCTTCGGAGTACGGCAGCAGCAGGTCTTTGGATAAGCCCCAGTCGAGGAAGATGCCAATACTGTTGACCTCTTTCACCTTCAGACTGGCGAATTCGCCGACCTGCACTTTCGGCTTTTCGTTGGTGGCGATGAGCTTGTCGTCGCTGTCCAGGTAGATAAAGACATTCAGCCAGTCTTCCACTTCGGTCGGCGTGTCTTTGGGGATGTAACGGTTGGGCAGCAGAATTTCGCCATCAGCGCCGCCGTCCAGGTAAAGACCGAAGTTGGTGTGTTTAACCACCTGCAAACTGTTGAAACGTCCGATTAAAGCCATGTGCACTGCCCTCGTTGCGTGGCCGGCATTCTACCCGAAGCACGCCGGCAACAGTGACGGCCAGGCGCCATTGCCGGATAATCTGCCGTCGATGCACGCCCATGGCCGGCGGCATTTTCCCTTTTGATAACGAGCGGCTCATGATCAGCGAGAAACAGCACAACGCGCTTCACGGCGTCACTCTGGAAGCCATCGTGACGGCGTTGGCAGCGCATTACGGGTGGGAAAAGCTGGGCGAGCTCATTGCCATTCGCTGTTTTCAGAGCGAACCCAGCGTGAAGTCGAGTCTGAAATTTCTTCGGAAAACCCCGTGGGCACGCGAAAAAGTGGAAGCGCTGTACGTGCGCACACGGCTGCACTGACCGACGGTGCTGGGCCGGAACCGTCCTCGATAGCGGCCGTTTTTAAGGGTTTACAAGGGCTTAAGTGAATTCAACGGCGCGCCGGAAAATCACTCGAACGAGAATTCAGCGTTATTTAGCCGGGCCAGGGGCGCTCATTTTGTGTACAATACCTGGCCAAATTACTGTTGACAGGTTAAATGGCCGCCATGCGCGTTAAAGCATCCGAAATGAAGAAAAAAGCCCCTCCCGCCGTTGAAACGCACAGCTCGATCGACGATGCAGTGACGGCATTCCTGAAAGCTGGTGGCCAGATTCAGGAAATTCCAAAAGGTGTTAGCGGTCAGGTGTTCGCCCCGTCGCGCCATATCACCCTCGGTAAAAAATAAGTTATTCGTTATTGCTGCTGTTCCTGGCGCTTTGTTTGTCATTCTTGAATGAAAGCGCTCGAACAGCTGTAGTACCCGCCCCGATTCTCCCCTCCTTGTCCGTCTGACCTTTCTCGTTTTACGCCCCGCTACACCACTGCTCACACATTCGCCCCGCCGCGCAGAACAAGCTTCTGGCCTCACGCATAGAGATGTTTCAGAATCGTGACAACGCGGTCGCCGCTCTCGCTCTAGTTTCTTAGGTGCTTTGCCGACTGGCTTGGATTCTCTCTGCCTTATCTCAGGAGCTCCTGTGCGCATTTCCAGCCCCTGGCTGCAGCACCCCGCTTACACATTTCTCGCTCGCGGTTTCCTTCTGCTTGTTGTGCCCCTGCTGGCGCGCTATTGCCTTGGCTGGTCGAACGGTTTCGGCTATTTGTCGGATCTGGCCATTGGTTCGCTGCTGATCGTGTTGCTGCACAACCGGCCATTGTGGCTGGCGCTGCCGGTATTGCTGGTGTGGAGCGTATTTACCCTGAGCACCGCTGAATTGGTAGGCGCCGTGGGTCGCATGCCGGAAGTGAGCGACCTGCAATACCTCACCGACCCACAGTTCGTTGGCCATTCCACCCAAGGCGGCGGCCTTACCTATCCCTTGCTCGGCATTGGTCTGGCGCTAGGGCTTATTGCGAATCTGCTTATCCGTCGGCAAAAGAACGCCCGCCGTCTGCCCTTTTATACCTATGCCCTGCCCCTCGGTTTCGCGGCGCTGCACGCCAGCGGCCAGTACCTGACGCCCAGTGAGGCGGTGCAGTGGAAGCAATTCAACCTGCCGCACAAACTGCTCGCCGAAGGGTTCAACGGTGGCCAGATGCGTCTGGAAGCCTGGCTGGATAACGACGACCCCGAAACCAAGCCCGACATCGCCGGCCTCAGCCAGCTCGATCTCAACGGCAGCAAGCTGTTCGCCGGCAAAGGCCAGGCGAAGAACGTGTTGATCGTGACGCTCGAAGGTATTCCTGGCGCGTACCTCGCCACCAATCGTCAGGCGTTGCACAGCAGTTATCAAGAGGATTTGATGCCGCGTCTGAGCCAGTGGGCCGACCGCGCAATGAACACGCCCGACTACGTGCTCCACAGCCATCAAACCATTCGCGGCCTGTACGCCATGCTGTGCGGCGACTACAGCAAGCTCGACAGCGGCACCCCCAAGGGCGTGGAATTGCTCAACAGCAGCACACGCAATCTGCAATGTTTGCCTGCGCAGTTGCGTGACCAAGGCATGCGCACCACCTTTCTGCAAGGCGCCGGCCTGCGCTTTATGGCCAAAGACAAAATCATGCCGCACATGGGCTTCGAGCAAACTCGCGGTCGCAGCTGGTTTAAGAACAAGCCGTACCTGGAGTTCCCGTGGGGCATGGACGACAAGGCGTACTTCGAAGGCGCGCTGAAACAGGTGGCCGAGCTTCGCCAGTCGAAAAAACCTTGGATGCTCACGCTGCTCACGGTTGGCACCCACCAGCCCTACTCGGCGCCGCAGGATTACCTGGACCGCTACCCCAGCGCCAAACAAGCCGCCATCGGTTACCTGGACGATGCCGTCGCCGACTTCCTCGCCGCACTGGAAAAACAGGGCGTGCTCAAGGACACCTTGGTGATCGTTACCTCAGACGAGTCTCACGGTATCGAGGATGTCCGGCTTGCGTCAGCGTGGGGCTTCAATCTGATTCTCGCCCCCGAACAAAGCCAGTTGCCACGGCTGAAACAGGGCGTGTACGGGCACGTCGACCTCACCGCCTCGGTGCTCGATTACTTCGACTTTCAGGTGCCGCCAAACCTCACCGGCCGTTCGCTGTTTCGCGACTACAGCACGGGCCGCGAGATTCTGTCGTACACCAACGGCTTGCTGCGCCAGCACGACGGCAAAGGCACGTTTACCGAGTGCGACTTTCAGCAAATTTGCCGACGCTACGCCAGCGAAGGATTTATCGCCGACCAGGCCCGCTACCTCGGTCGCGTGGGCGGCAAGCAGGCGCGGCTGGTTAGCGAGCGCGCGGGCCTGCTGGATCAATCGCTTAGCAACGGCCAGATCGGCCAGCAGTATCAGTTCGCCAACAACGAGCGAATTCGCTTGAAGGCGGAGGCCAAGGACGACTGGGCCGACAACCTGATCGGCGCCCAATATCTGGAACTGCCGCAAGGCACCCGCACGCGGGTGAACGTCACCATTCGCGCGGTGCACATGGCCAAGCAAGGCGCCAAGTTGCTGCTCAAAACCAAGGAGTTCGACCGTGATGTGGCCGGGCTGATTCCCGAGCTGCCGGCGCTCAAGCCTGGGCAAACGCTGAACCTGAGCTTCGGTTTCGACAACCTCGAAACCCGCAAGGCCTTCTCCTTTCACCTGCTGGGCGAAGGCCAAGGCGCTATCGAAATTACCGACTTCAGTGTGGTGACCGAACCGTTGCTCGCCGCCGACATGCTCGATTTGGAGAAAACCGAGGAAAGCGCCCAGGCCGACAGCAGC
This sequence comes from Pseudomonas sp. AC229, assembly GCF_979254655.1. NCBI lineage: Bacteria > Pseudomonadati > Pseudomonadota > Gammaproteobacteria > Pseudomonadales > Pseudomonadaceae > Pseudomonas > Pseudomonas sp. AC229. The sequence continues at coordinate 152,630 of NZ_CEEDHK010000013.1, read as the reverse complement.
GCGCCTGAAGAAACGCTCGACGAACCCGTCGAGCTGTAACGCGGTTTATTCCACCAAGCCGATGCGCACCAGACTGCCCGTGTCGGCATCGGTCAGCACATACAAGAAGCCGTCCGGCCCCTGGCGCACATCGCGAATGCGCCCGAGTTTGTCTTTCAGCAAACGCTCTTCGTGCACCACGTCATTGCCTTTTAGCTCCAGGCGAATCAGTGACTGGTCGGCCAGCGCGCCAATAAACAGATTGTGCTGCCAGCCGGCAAAACGCTCGGCGTTGTAAAACGCCATGCCGCTCACGGCGGGTGATTTTTCCCAGACATGCTGGGGCGGCTCGGTGCCCGGCGCGGTTTTGCCCTTGGCCTCGCGAATCGGCAGCAGGGTGTAATCGATGCCATGGGTTGCCAGCGGCCAGCCATAGTTTTTGCCAGGCTGGGGAATATTGATTTCATCGCCACCGCGCGGGCCGTGCTCGTGCAGCCACAGTGCGTCAGTCCAGGGATTGAGCGCCGCGCCCTGAGCGTTGCGGTGGCCGTAGGACCAAATTTCCCCACGCGCGCCTGGCTTACCTACAAACGGGTTGTCGGCCGGAATACTGCCGTCCAGGTTCAGGCGCACCACTTTGCCTTGCAGCTTGTCGAGGTCCTGAGCCGCCGTGCGCTGGTAATTTTCGCCAAGGGTTACGAACAAATGACCTTCGCCATCGAACACCAAGCGCGCGCCGTAGTGGTTACCGGTAGACAGCTTCGGCGCTTGGCGAAAAATCACCTCAAAGCCTTCCAGGCTTTTACCGTCGGCAGCCAATTTACCGCGCCCCACGGCGGTGCCGCCCAGGTTGTCGTCGCCCTCTTCGGCGTAGGCCAGGTACACCCAACGGCCCTCCGCGAAGCTGGGTGACAGGGCAACATCCAGCAATCCACCCTGCCCACGGCTATAAACCTGGGGCACACCGCTAACCTGCGATGAACCGCTGAAATCGGCTGCCACCAAGCGCAACTGCCCAGACCGCTCGGTGATCAGCAACTGGCCGTCGGGCAAAAACGCCATGCCCCACGGATGGCGCAAATCGTTGAGCAGGTATTGCACCTGCACCGTGCCGCGTTCGCTGCTCTGCTGAAAATCTTCTTCGGCTTGCGCTGCACCGCCCAACACCGACAACCCCACCACTGCTAACGCTTTGAACAGCATCGTCCGTTCTCCAGGCTTGAAATCGAGTGGGCAAAAGACTGGCAAAAAAACGCCGGCGCGGCTGTTTGCAATTGCAACGGGAAACTACAGCCGAGGGCCTGCGCAGACCTCAATAGTCCGCATATTTGCGCTCAATCTCCTCGTATTCACCCGTGCGGCGTATGGTGGCCAACCCGTGATTGAAGGCATCGCGTTGGCGCTGCAAACGGAAACCTGCCTTGTAAGCGGTGGGCGGGAATAGCTCGTACCACGTCAGCGGCTGGGTGATGTCCACCTGGCCGAGCACGTCGCGGTTGAAATAACGGATCACCTTGAGGTCGCCAATGACGACATCGATACGGCCGCTGTAGAGCAACCGGTTGCGCGTGACTTGCTGCGCTTCCTCGCGGTAGTTGGGGTGGTCTTTCACGGCGGCGGCGTACTCGGGGCCGAGCAAAAAGCGCGCTCGCTGGAAGGCGCTGACCGAATAACCGCGCAGGTCGTTGATGCTGTGCAACTGCACCTTGCGCGAACTCAGCGCCACTGCGGTGTTGTGGTAATAAATGTAGGTATCGGAGTAATACGCCCGCACGCCGCTCAGTTCGTTGGTGGTGGTAATGCAGTCCAGCTCGCCGTGGGCCAGCATTAAATGCAGGCGCTCCATGGGTGCGAAGTAAGGCTGCATTTCATAGCCGGCACGGCGCAGCGCCGCTTCCACCACTTCGTACTCCAAGCCGCGTCGTTCGACCTCGAACACATACGGCGGCTTGTTCAACCCAAAGCCAACACGCAGCGGCTCCGCGTGCGCGGCCACCGCCATAATCACGAGCGACACCAAGGCCCACAGTCGGCAAAACATGCGACCTCCCGGGTTTGTCGGCGTGTTGCTCAAGCATAGCGCGCCCAGCCCGCGCTGCCTGGCATAACGTGGCCTGAACCAATGCCGCCAGGGCGACTCACAGCCCTACTTCGATCTGCCATGGAACCCTATCGATGCGCGCCCTTCCCCTCGCTGGTTTGACCCTGTCCCTGCTCGTCACCGCCCTGCCCGCTAACGCCGCCGACCCGCTGCGCCTGGTGCATCTGCAACGCTGTGGCGATGTGTTGAGCGATGCTCAGCAGTTCTGTCTGAATGCCCAAGGGCTGCAAACCGGCGCTGTGCGCGTCATGTTCGGCGGCGAGGCGCTGCCCGAAAGCGTGGTGCAACGCGACGGGCAACACGTGCAGGTGCAACTGAGCGGCGAACGCTACAAAAGCGCGCCGGTGTGGCTGGAGCAACAGGGCCAGGTCAGCAATCCGGTGTGGTTGACGTTGAATCGCAGCCATGTGGTCGCTGCCACGAAAGACGAAGTGACGAAGAACATGGATGGCCTGACCACTTACATCAACCTGGTCAGCCTGATCATCGAAGAAGACACCGACGGCCTGAGCATGGCCCGGCAATTGGCCAAAAAATACGGCGCAGAAGTGGTCGGCGCCATCCCACCGCTCAATACCTACCAGCTCCGTTTGCCGGCGAAAAACCTGATGGAGCGCGATGCGTTGATTCTGCGTCTGGGCACGGAAGTTAGCGTCGACGCGGTGGTGATTGAGGAGTCCGCTGCCGAAGAAGGCGAAAACGAAAACCTGGACGACGACCTCGCTGCCGGCAAACAAGCGCCCGAAGAAAAACCCAGCGGTGATGAGTGGGCCGCCAACCGTTTTCTAGACGCGGTGAATTACTACCAGCGGCGCATTCCATCCAAGAACAAACCGGTGCCGGTGGCACCCATCCGCATCGGCATCATTGAACGCAACGTCGATTTCGATACGGCCGACTTTGCGGATTACCTCGGCGCCGCGACTCGTGACGACGGCAAGCCGCACACCCGCGTGTACGCCCGCGACGCCAGCAAGCCCGATGGCCACGGCACCACCGTGACCGGCATTCTCGCTGCACGCTGGGACAAGGGCGGCAACACCGGCTTTCTGCGCGGGCTCGACCGCGCCGGGCCGGGGTTTGAAGTGATAGTTGAGCGCAACTCTGACGCAGGCATTACCGCCAATATCGCCGCCTCGGTGAACCTGGTTGAAGACGGCGTGCGCGTGCTGAATTGGAGCTGGGGCATTCACCGCGTGGGCGCGAAAAACATCCAAGGCGACGAGGTGGATTCGCTGGTGCGTTCTGGCCTGGCCATGAACGGCTACGAGGAACTGCTGGAAGAATTTTTCCTCTGGCTGCGCGCCAAGCACCCGGATGTGATCGTGGTGAATTCCGCTGGCAATGGCTCTTCGTTCTCGGGCGCCGACGAATATCGCCTGCCCTCTTCGTTTATTACCGATCAACTGTTCGTCGTCGGCGGCCACCAGCGCAGCGAGCGTCAAGACGTGGCCGTGGACGATCCGGCCTACGTGGTCAAACGCAGTTCGTCCAACAGCGACATGCGCGTCGACATCACCGCTGCCGCCTGCGCCCACGCCTCCACGGTAGCGGCCGATGCGCCAGGCGATGCCCATTGCGGCACCTCGTATGCCACGCCGATGGTCACCGGCATCGTTGCCGCCGTGCTGTCGATCAACCCGCAGTTGCACCCCGAACAGGTGCGCATGCTGCTGCGTCGCAGCGCCATGACCATCGGCGAGGAGTTCGACTTCGAGCCCGCCGACGCCGAAGACCTGACCGCCCCAATTCTGCCCTCCGAGCGCAACTACGACCTCAACAACAAAGACGTCGGCCGCTCGGCACGGTTGGATATGCAAAAGGCCCTCGACCTGGCGGTAAAAAGCCGTGATCGCGTGCGCTGAGGCGTCGAAGCTTCAGGGCAGCTAGACTGCCTCGTTCGTTTAACTGCCAGGAGATCAACATGCTCAAAGCTCAATACCAAACCCGCAGCAAAGTGCCGCATGAGGTGATCGAAGCCGTTGAACTGCAACTGCCGGCGCCTGGCGCCGGGCAGGTGCGCGTCAAAGTGCTGGCCGCGCCGATCAACCCCTCCGACGTGCTCACCCTCACTGGCGAATACGGCATGCTGCCGCCGTTGCCCGCCATTGGCGGCAACGAAGGCGTGGGCAAGGTCGAGGAATTGGGCGCCACTGTGAGCAACCTCAGCGTCGGCCAAATCGTCTTGCTGCCGGTTGGCAGCGGCACCTGGGTCACGCACCTGAACGCCGACGCCAGCAAGCTCATCCCGCTGCCAGACGCCGATCCGCAACAGCTGGCGATGCTCACCGTCAACCCACCCACTGCCTCGTTGCTGCTGAGCCAGTTTGTAGATTTGCAGCCAGGCGAATGGCTGATTCAGAACGCCGCCAACTCCGGCGTTGGCAGCTACATCATGCAGTTGGCCAAGTTGCGCGGTTTTAAAACCGTGAACGTGGTGCGCCGAGACTCAGCCGTCGCTGCCACCCAGCAAGACGGCGGCGACGTGGTACTGGTCGACGGCCCGGACCTGGCCAAGCGCGTTCGCGAAGCCACCGGCAGCGCCACCCTGCGCTTGGCCATCGACGCCGTGGGCGGCGCCGCCACCGACCACCTCGCCGCGTGCCTGGGCGAAGGCGGCGTGGTGGTGAACTACGGAATGATGAGCGGCGAACCGTGCCAGGTGTCGCCGTCGGCCATCGTTTTCCGCGACGTCAGCCTGCGCGGTTTCTGGCTGGCGAAGTGGTTCCGCAGCGCCAGTCAGGCTGAGCAAGGCAAGGTGTTTGGGGAGTTGGTGCAGTTGATCGCCAGCGGCAAATTGAAAACCCGCATTGCGGCGACGTACGACGTGAGTCAGATCAAGGACGCGGTGAAGGCGGCGGCTAGCGGTGAACGGGAAGGGAAGATTTTGGTGGTGCCGAAGTAATTGCTTTGGCGTTGTTTTCGAATGCTTGTTCCATCTTGAAACTCTGGATCCCCGCCTTCGCGGGGATGACGGTGTATAGACGGGATACACCGGACTTCTAAACATCACCGTCATTCCCCCGTAGGCGGCGGGCCGACGATTCGGGATCCAGAATCTCAAGGTGGAAAAGCATCGCGGCTAAAGCCACTCCTACAGGAATTGCGGTGTGCGGCGATTACTCCGCCGCTGGCGCCTCTGGCTTCTTGCGCTTCAACGGCGCCATGCCATCGCCACTCACCAAAGAGCTCTTCGGCTTGTTGGCCGTTTTGCGTTTGCTTGGCGCTTTGGCGACTGCTTTCTTGTCGGTCTTCTTGTCAGTCTTTTTCTTCTTGACGCCCACCGCTTTGCCCGACGCTTTGACCTTTTTCGGGCCGCCGTAGGTGCCTTTCAATTCCTTGACCACGCGGCGCTCGAAGCTCTGTTTCAGGTAGCGTTCGATGCTGGACATCAGGTTCCAGTCGCCGTGGCAGATCAGCGAAATCGCCAAGCCTTCGTTGCCCGCGCGGCCGGTGCGGCCGATGCGGTGAACATATTCGTCGCCACTGCGCGGCATGTCGTAGTTGATGACCAGGTCGAGGCCATCCACGTCCAGGCCACGGGCGGCTACATCGGTGGCGACCAGAATTTTCACGCCGCCCTGTTTGAGGCGGTCGATGGCCAGCTTGCGGTCCTTCTGATCTTTCTCGCCGTGCAGCACGAACACCTTGTGCTCCGCTGCAACCAGGCGGCCGTAGAGGCGGTCTGCGGCGACGCGGGTGTTGGTGAAGATGATCGCTTTTTGGTACGTCTCGTTGGCCAGCAACCAGAACACCAGTTGCTCTTTGTGCTGGTTGTGGTCGGCGGTGATGATCTGCTGACGCACGCCGTCGCTCAGTTGGCTTACGGCATTCAGTTGCAGGTGTTGCGGGTCTTTGAGCACCGAGGCGACCATTTCGCGCAAGCCATTGCCGCCGCTGGTGGCGGAGAACAGCATGGTTTGGTGCGCACCTTTGCATTCGCCGGCCAGACGCTGCACGTCTTCGGCAAAGCCCATGTCGAGCATGCGGTCGGCTTCGTCCAGCACCAGCACTTCCACGGCCTTGAGATCGAGGTTGCCGGCATTCAGTTGTTCGAGCAGACGGCCCGGCGTGCCGATGAGGATGTCCGGCACTTTGCGCAGCATGGCGGCTTGCACTTTGAAGTCTTCACCGCCGGTGATCAGGCCAGACTTGATAAAGGTGAACTGCGAGAAGCGCTCCACTTCCTTGAGCGTCTGCTGTGCCAGTTCGCGGGTTGGCAGCAGAATGAGCGCGCGAATCACCACGCGGGGTTTGGCGTCGCCCATCAGGCGGTTGAGCATTGGCAGCACGAATGCCGCGGTTTTACCGCTGCCGGTTTGCGCGGTAACCCGCAGGTCTTTCCCTTCCAGCGCCGGCGGAATGGCCGCGACTTGTACCGGGGTGGGCTCGACAAACTTCAGCTCGGCCACGGCTTTAAGCAGGCGTTCATGCAGGGCGAATTGGGAAAACACAGGGGCTACCTCGGCGAAGATCACTAAACAGCCGCATAGGTTACCGGTTGTTGCCCCGGAACGCCCGCAGTCTGTGCAGGCGGTCGACCGCAGGCGCGCCGTTTCGCCCCGGTTAAAGCGGCTGTCGGCTTTGCTTGCGCAGGACGTGAATGCTGTCCCAGGCGGTTAGCACGATGGCCAACCAAATGGGCAGATACGTCCACAACTGCGCCGGGTTGAAGGTCTCGCCAAGAAACAACAAGGTCACCACAAACAGCAGCGCCGGCTCCAGGTAACTGAGAATGCCGAACACGCCCAGCGGCAATAGCCGGCTGGAGGCCATCATCGCGGCAAAGGCCAGCGTGCCCAGCAAGCCGATGCCAGGCAGCAGCCACCACATTTGCGGGGCTTGGGTGAACAGGTTGTCCGGGCCGTAGGCAACGATCAGCCAAATCGCCACCGGCGCCAGCATAAGCATTTCCAGAATAAAACCGGACAGCGAATCCAGACGCATCCAGCGGCGCAGCATGAAATACGGCGGGTAGCCCAACGCAGTCACCAGCGTCGCCCAGGAAAACGCGCGGGTCAGCCACAACTCATGCAATACGCCCAACAGTGCCAGGCCGACGGCGATGCCCTGCAAGGGGCTCAATCGTTCGCGGTAAAACACGCGCCCCACCAGCACCATCGCCAGCGGCAACAGGAAGTAGCCGAGCGTCACTTCCAGCATCATGCCCTGCAGGGGCGCCCAGAGAAAAAGCCCCCATTGGATGCCGATCAGCGCCGCCGCCACGGGCAAGGCCAGCACCAGCAACGGCTCGCGGCGCAGGCGTTGCAGCGCGCCGAGCAACAGCCCCCATTGCCGCGACAGCGCCACCAACAACAGCACCATGGGAATGGACCACAGCACGCGCTGGGCGAAAATCTGAATGCCATCAAGCGGCGCCAGTTGGTTCACGTAGCCGGGCATAAAGGCGAACAACACCGATGCCAGCACCGACAACGCCACCCCGCGACCGGACAACCTCATGCCTTTCCCCACCCCAATAAATAGCCGGCGACCATAGCGCGGTTGCCGGATTGTGTCGTGAGGGTAGAAGAGAAAACTCGCCGTCAGCGAGACAGAAGCGCGGTCCAGTTGTGCGTGGGCGACAGCGACAACTGGCCGTCCCGCTTTAAAGCTGCGCCAAGCCGACCGGCTGGCGATGCTCAGCCAGATATGGCAACACGGCGGCCAGCAACGGCGCTTTGAAGGCTTCCTGGAAGCGGTGGGCCAGCCCCGGAATCAGCTTCAGCTGCGCGCCCTTGATATGCGCCGCCACGTGCACGCCATGCATCACCGGCAGCAGCGGATCTGCGGTGCCGTGCACCACCAGGGTCGGCACCCGCAGGCGATCCAGCAACGCCACGCGGCTGGGTTCGGCGAGGATGGCGAGAATCTGCCGCTGTACGCCAGCCGGGTTGAACGCGCGGTCGTAGGCCACGGCGGCCTGTTCTTTGAGCACGGCGCGGTCGTCATGCACCGTCGGGCTGCCCAGCGCGGCGAGCAAGTCGGCCTGTTGCTCGATGGCCACCTCTCGGTTCGGCGCTTCACGGCGGGCCAACAAGGCTAGCAACGCCGGCTTGGGCTCCGGCAAACCCTGGGCGCCCGAGCTGGTCATGATCAGCGTCAGACTGGCGACCCGATCAGGCGCCATGTCGGCCATATGCTGAGCAATCATGCCGCCCATGCTCGCGCCCAACACATGGAAACGGGTCACGTGCAGGCTGTTCATCAAGCCGAGTGCATCTTGCGCCATGTCGGTGAGGTGATACGGGGCGGTAACGGAAAAACCGAGTTTGTAGCGCAGCACTTCATACGTGAGATTGGCCGTTTCCGGCGCGTGGGCCCAGGTCGACAAGCCGACGTCGCGATTGTCATAACGAATCACCCGAAAGCCATGCTGGCAGAGGGCAACCACCACTTCGTCGGGCCAGTGAATCAATTGTCCGCCCAGGCCCATGACCAGCAGCAATGCCGGATCGGAATCGCGGCCAATGCTCTGGTACGCAAGATTTACCGCGCCCAGATCTGCCCGTTGAGTGGGAACCGTGACATCACACCGTGAAGCCGCAAAAGACGGCAAGGCACACCACAAGGCGGCCCAGAAAAGAAACGCTCGCATAAGAAAAACACCAACACGCAAAACCCCAGTAAGGGCGGATTCTGCTGACATCCGTGCGAGCGCGCTGCCACATAACCGTGACAGTTTGATGAAGGGCGCTGAACGGTAGTGAGCTGGGGTGGGAAACGCAGGTGCAAACCAAAAACCTCCGTCATCCCCGCGCAGGAGGGGATCCAGAGTTGTGTGGCGGGCATGCATCGAAGACTCATCGGAGATTCTGGATTCCGAATCGTCGGACCGCCGCCTACGCGGGAATGACGGTGTTGGGGCGAGTGAATGCGTAACCTCAGCAAACCCCCGTCATCCTCGCGAACGCGGGGATCCAGAGTTGTGTGGCGGACATGCATCGAAGACTCATCGGAGATTCTGGATTCCGAGTCGTCGGACCGCCGCCTGCGCGGGAATGACGGTGTTGGGGCGGGGAACGCAGTTAGAGCCAAAACCTCCGTCATCCCCGCGCACGCGGGGATCCAGAGTTGCGTGGCGAACATACATCGCGGCCCCATCCGAGATTCTGGATCCCGAATCGTCGGACCGCCGCCTGCGCGAGGATGACGGTGTTGCATTGGGGAACGCAGGTACAAACCGAAACCTCCGCCTACGCGGGAATGACGGTGTTGGGCGGGGAAAGCAATTAGAAACCCAAACCTCCGTCATCCTCGCGAACGCGGGGATCCAGAGTTGCGTGGCGGACGTCCATCGCGAAACCATCCGAGATTCTGGATCCCGAATCGTCGGACCGCCGCGTGCGCGAGGATGACGGTGTTGGGGTGGGGAACGCAGTTAGAACCCAAAACCTCGATCATCCGCCCGCCCGCATCTGCCGCGCCGCCGCCACCATATTCACCAACGCCGCCTCCGTCTCAACCCACCCTCGCGTCTTCAGCCCACAGTCCGGATTCACCCACAGCCGCTCCAGCGGGATACGCCTAGCCGCCTTGCTCAGCAGCCCAACCATTGCCGCCGTGTCCGGCACCCGTGGCGAATGGATGTCGTACACGCCCGGACCGATGTCATTGGGGTAGTCAAACGCTTCGAATGCATCCAACAACTCCATGGCCGAGCGCGAGGTTTCGATGGTGATGACATCGGCATCCATGGCCGCGATGGCTTCGATCACATCGTTGAATTCGCTGTAGCACATGTGCGTGTGAATCTGCGTGGCATCGCCAACGCCACTGGCGCACAGGCGAAACGCTTCCACCGCCCAGTCGAGATACGCCGCCCATTGGGCTTGGCGCAGCGGCAGCCCTTCGCGGAAGGCGGCTTCGTCGATTTGCACAATCTTGATTCCGGCGCGCTCCAGATCCACCACTTCGTCGCGGATGGCCAACGCCAGTTGTCGCGCCTGTTGCTCGCGAGGAATGTCGTCGCGGGCGAAGGACCACATCAGCATGGTCACCGGGCCGGTGAGCATGCCTTTCATCACCTTGTCGGTCAGGCCTTGAGCGTAGGTGATCCAGTCCACGGTCATGGCCTGCGGGCGGCTGAGGTCGCCGACTATCACCGCCGGTTTTACGCAACGCGAGCCGTAGCTCTGCACCCAGCCGAAACGGGTGAAGGCATAGCCGTCCAACTGCTCGGCAAAGTATTCGACCATGTCGTTGCGCTCCGCCTCGCCGTGCACCAGCACGTCCAGGCCAAGGCGTTCTTGCACCTGCACGGCATGGCGAATTTCGCAGTGCATCGCCTCGGTGTATTCGCCCACCGACAACTTGCCGCGCTTGTAGGCCTGACGCGCCAGACGAATGGCCGACGTCTGCGGGAACGAACCGATCGTGGTGGTCGGCAGCAGCGGCAACTTCAGGCGCGCCCGCTGCACGTCGATGCGCTGCTCGAAGGGCGTTTGGCGTTTGCTGTCGGCCGGCTGGATGGAGGCGATGCGCGCCTGCACCTCAGGTTTATGGATGCGTGTGGAATGAGCCCGACTGGCTTGCACCGCAGTGCTGGCGGCCAGTGCGGCGACCACGTCAGGGTCTTGCGGCGTGTTCAAGGCCTTGGCCAGCAGGGCAATCTCAGCGCACTTCTGCACGGCAAATGCCAGCCAGCCGCGCAGCTCTTCGTCCAATTGGTCTTCTCGGTTCAGGTCGACCGGGCTGTGCAACAACGAGCACGAACCGGCGACCCACAGGTTGTCGCCGAAACGCGCCTGCGCTTCCTGCAACTGCGCCAGCGCCTGCTGCAAATCGCAGCGCCAGACGTTGCGGCCGTCGACCACGCCCAGCGACAACACTTTGTAGGTGGGTACGCGGTCGAGCACCGCCGCCAGTTGCTCCGGAGCGCGCACAACGTCCACGTGCAAGCCTTGCACCGGCAGGCTGGCGGCCAGGCCGAGGTTGTCTTGCAAGTCGCCGAAATAGGTGGCGACAAGCTTTTGCGTCGGCGAGTACTGCAGCAGGTTGTAGGCGCGTTCGAAGGCGTTTTTCCAGGCTTGCGGCAGGTCCAGCGCCAGAATCGGTTCGTCGATTTGCACCCACTGCACGCCTTGGGCCGCCAAGCGTCCGAGAATTTCGCCGTATAGCGGCAGCAGGCGGTCGAGCAGGTCCAACTTGTCGAAGTCGCCGTTACGGGCTTTGCCCAGCCAAAGGAACGTGAGCGGGCCGAGAATCACCGGCTTCACTTGATGGCCGAGCGCGTGGGCTTCGGCTACTTCCTCAAAAAGCTGCTCCCAGCTCAGCGTGAATTGTTGGTCATGGCTGAATTCGGGGACCAGGTAGTGGTAGTTGCTATCGAACCACTTGGTCATTTCTTCGGCGTGGGCGCCAGCGCAGCAACCTGCGCCGTGGCCGCTGCTGCCACGGGCCATGGCGAACAGGGTGTCGAGCGTCGGCAGGCGGCTGCCATGACGGAACCGTTCGGGCACCACACCGCACAGCAGCGAGTGGCTGAGCACCTGGTCGTACCAGGCGAAGTCGCCGACAGGCAGCAACTCGATGCCGGCCTCTTTTTGCAACTGCCAATGGCGGGCGCGCAGGTCACGGCCTACTGCGCGCAGGCCGGCTTCATCGAGATCCCCTTGCCAATACGCCTCAAGCGCCTTTTTCAATTCACGGTCGCGACCGATGCGGGGAAAGCCCAGGTTGTGTGCCACTGCCATTGCGATGTGCTCCAGGTAACTGATGGCGCACATTGTCGGCAGCTAAAACACATGAAACAAACTCAACATTTTCCAGTTGATCCGTACATCCATTCACGTTAGTTTCGTTCATGTTCAGCCCGTCAGCCGCACCGAGAGCCACGCCCATGTTGGAATTGCGCCACCTGAAAACCCTGCACGCGCTGCGTGAAACCGACAGTTTGGTCGACGCAGCGGAACGGCTGCACCTGACGCAATCGGCGCTCTCGCATCAGTTCAAAGAGCTGGAAGAACGCCTGGGCATGCCACTGTTTGTGCGTAAAACCAAACCCGTACGCTTCACCAGCGCTGGCTTGCGCCTGCTGCAACTGGCCGACTCGCTGCTGCCGCAATTGCGCGCGGCCGAACGCGACATGGCGCGCCTGGTCGGCGGCACGGCGGGCCGGCTGCACATGGCCATCGAATGCCACAGCTGCTTCCAATGGCTAATGCCGACCATCGACCAATTCCGCGACGCTTGGCCCGAGGTCGAGCTGGACCTGGCTTCGGGCTTTTCCTTTGCCCCACTGCCGGCGCTGGCGCGCGGTGATTTGGATTTGGTCGTCACCTCCGACCCTATCGAGCTGTCGGGCATCACCTACGTGCCGCTGTTCACCTACGAAGCCATGCTCGCCGTGGCCAACCAGCACGGTTTGGCCAACAAGCCCTACATCGTGCCTGGCGACTTGGCCAAGGAAACACTGATTACCTACCCGGTGGAACGCGATCGCCTGGACATCTTCACCCGCTTCCTGGAACCGGCCGACATCGAACCGGCGCAGGTGCGAACCTCGGAACTGACGGTGATGATGATGCAGCTGGTGGCCAGCGGCCGTGGCGTATGCGGCCTGCCCAACTGGGCGCTGCATGAATACAGCTCGCGCGGCTACGTGACGGCCAAGCGCCTGGGCGATAAGGGCTTGTTCGCCACGTTGTATGCCGGCATTCGCACCGACATGCTCGATGCGCCGTTTATGCGCGATTTCCTGTTGACTGCGAAAGACACGTCGTTCTCGACGTTGGAAGGCGTCAGCGCGGCGAAGGAAAAGTAGGCGCCTGCGCCCAACAATGAAACGGGCTGCATGCGCGGAATCGACGCTCGACTCCCCTGCCCGGCCCGTCTACTCTCAGCCCTTGCCGCCACCGCCCCAAGGGACTTCGCATGAGCCTGTCGTTACTCAGCCGTTACGCGTTTTTTGTCGTCTGTCTCGTGTTCACCTTCGCCAGTTTGCCCTTCTACCACCACGAATGGCTGTGGCCGTTCACGCTGTTAACCGGCGTGCTGACGTTGGTGGGCATTGGCGATTTGCTGCAGACGCGCCACGCGGTGCGGCGCAATTACCCGATTCTGGGCAACATCCGCTACCTGGTTGAGGGCATCCGCCCGGAGATCCGCCAATACCTGCTCGAGGCCGACGGCGACAAGCTGCCGTTTTCTCGCGCGCAGCGTTCGTTGGTGTATGCGCGTGCCAAGAACGAGGGGGCCGACAAACCCTTCGGCACGTTGATCGACGTGTACCAGAACGGCTTCGAGTTCATCGGCCACTCCATGCGCCCGGCGGCGCTCACCGACCCTGACAGTTTCCGCGTGATGGTCGGCGGTCCGGCCTGCAAGCAGCCGTACTCGGCCTCGTTGTTCAACATCTCGGCCATGAGCTTTGGCTCGCTCAGCGCCAACGCCATTCGCGCATTGAACAAAGGCGCGAAACTCGGCAATTTTATTCACGACACGGGCGAGGGCAGCATCAGCCCTTATCACCGCGAACACGGCGGCGACCTGACCTGGGAACTGGGCAGCGGCTATTTTGGTTGCCGCACCAGCACAGGCTTATTCGACCCCGAGCGCTTTGCCAAGCAGGCGCAAAGCCCGCAGGTGCGGATGATTGAGATCAAGCTGAGCCAAGGCGCCAAACCCGGCCACGGCGGCATTCTGCCCAAGCACAAGGTTACCAAGGAGATCTCCGAAACCCGTGGCGTGCCGATGGGCGAAGACTGCGTATCGCCCTCGCGCCACAGCGCGTTTTCCACGCCCACCGAGCTGATGCAATTCGTTGCCCAGCTTCGAGAGCTGTCGGGCGGTAAGCCGGTTGGGTTCAAGTTTTGCCTGGGCCACCCATGGGAGTTCATGGGCATTGCCAAGGCCATGCTGGAAACCGGAATTTTGCCGGACTTTATCGTCGTCGACGGCAAGGAAGGCGGCACGGGCGCGGCGCCGGTTGAGTTCACCGATCACATCGGCGTACCGCTGCGTGATGGGCTGCTGTTTGTGCACAACACGCTGGTGGGGTTGAATTTGCGCGAGCACATCAAGCTCGGCGCCAGCGGCAAAATCGTCAGTGCCTTTGATATCGCCAGCGTGTTGGCCATCGGCGCCGACTGGGCCAACTCCGCGCGCGGCTTCATGTTCGCCATCGGCTGTATTCAAAGTCAGAGCTGCCACACCAACAAATGCCCCACCGGCGTCGCCACCCAAGACCCGCTGCGCCAGCGCGCGCTGGTGGTGGAAGACAAAGCCGAGCGAGTGTTCAGCTTCCATCGCAACACCCTCAAAGCCTTGGCCGAAATGTTGGCGGCCGCCGGCCTGAGCCATCCTTCGCAACTCGATGCACGCCACTTGGTGCGGCGCATTTCCAACACCGAGATCAAGTTGTTTTCCCAGGAGCACGTTTTCCTCAAACCCGGCGCGCTGTTGAGCGGCCAGGTGAGCGGCGAGTTCTACGAGCGCATGTGGAAAATGGCCCGCGCCGACAGCTTCGATCCAGCGCCGCCTGAGCCGGACCACCAACCGGTTGCACCGGTAAAACCGGATGCGGTGGAAAGCGTTTAAGCGAGCCTCATCACGCCACGGAACGTTATAGAAGCAGCAGCGTTCTGTTGAGTGGCGGTGGCCTTGTTTGGAACGGGCAAACCGGCCCTGCTTCGCGCTGTAAAAGCACGCCGTGGCCCTGCTATTCTCGCCGCTCACTCGCCCGTTTCGGATCGTTCCCATGGCTTTGCACACCTGGCTGGTTTATTTACTCGCCGTCGTTGGCCTGTCGCTAACGCCGGGGCCGAACGCGTTGTTGGCGCTCAGTCACGGGGCGTTGTATGGGCAGCGCAAAACGCTGTTCACCATCACCGGCGGCATGCTCGGTTTCACCCTGTTAATGGCGCTGTCGATGTTTGGCATCGGTGCGTTGTTGCAGGCGTCGGCCCATGCGCTGACGGTGTTGAAGTGGATAGGTGGGGCGTACCTGGTGTGGCTGGGATTTCAACTATGGCGCGCGCCGCCGATTACGCTGACCGATGAAACCGGGCCGGACCGAGCCGGCCACGCCTTGTTTCGTCAGGGGCTGTTGTCAGCCGTTTCGAATCCGAAGGTGATCCTGTTCTTCGGCGCCTTCTTGCCGCAGTTCCTCGATCCAAGCCGCGCGCTGTGGCTGCAATTTGTGATTCTGGTGCTGACCTTCGTGTTGTTTGAAGCGGTGGTGGAAGTTTTGCTGGCGCGCATGGCACATCGCATTCGACCGTGGCTGGAGCGCACCGGCAAAGGCTTCAATCGGGCGTGCGGCGGTATGTTCGCGGTGATGGGGGCGGCGTTGCCGACGTTGCGTTAAATCATGGCTCGCGCTGCTCCTCCCGACCTGCATCGCCCGGGCGCCGCTTTACGCACGGTGGCGCGCAGCTACCCACGCGGTTTGTTTATCGAGCCCCACGCCCATGACTGGGGCCAGTTGCTGTATGCCATGAGCGGCATCATGTGGGTGGAAACCCCCGGCGAGGCGGTGTTGGTTCCGCCGTTGCGCGCGGTGTGGTTGCCGGCCCATGTGCCCCATGCGGTGCGGGTGGTTTCGGAGCTGGAGATGCGCAACATCTACTTGCGCCCCGACCAGCCGCATAGCTTGCCCACCACCACGCAAGTGGTCGACGTGAAGCCGCTGCTGCGTGAGCTGATTCTCGGGCTGGTGGAGCAACAAGGCGCCGAAGACAGCGAGTACTACCAGCACCTGAGCGCCCTGGCCGTGTTGGAGTTGCAGCGCGCCCGCCACTCGTTTTTGCGCGTTCCGCTGCCCGATGCCAGCGACCGGCGTTTGCTGACGCTGTGCCAAGCGGTAATCGCCTCGCCCTCGCTGGCGTTTTCTTTCGAGCAACATGCGGCAGCCGCCGGCGCCAGCGTGCGCACCTTGGCGCGGCTGTTTCAGGACAGCATGGGCATGGGCTTTGCCCACTGGCGCCGGCAGGTGCAACTGGCCACAGCAGTGGCGGCGTTGATCGAAGGGGCGCCGGTGAGCCGAATTGCCGCCGACCTCGGCTATCGGCCCAGCAGCTTCAGTGACATGTTCCGGCGCGAGCTGGGCATGGCACCTTCCGAGTACGTGGCGAAGCAATAGCCGCGCTCACGTTGGCCGATATACAGAAGCCTTTGACCTGAGCAGCGTTTTCCCGTCAGTAGACTGAGCCCCATTCCCACCTCACTTACGGGAAAGGAGGCTCCCATGAACTACCTGATTTCTCTAGCCGCCGGGCTGCTGGTCGGCGTTATCTACAACGTACTGGACGTGCGCTCTCCCGCGCCGCCGGCCATCGCCCTGGTCGGTTTGCTGGGCATGTTGGCCGGCGAGCAACTGATTCCGGTCGGCCGCCAATTGATCGCCCACTGGTTCTCCTGATTCCTCTTCAATCTGCCTCGCATAAGGAGCGCATATGCACGCGTTGCAATTTACCCTCACGGGCGATCTGAACTCGCTACAGCACGTTGAAGTGCCGACACCCACCGTGGCCGAAGGCGAGGTGCTGGTGGAAATTCGCGCAGCGGGTTTGAACCCCAGCGACATCAAGAATGTGCTGGGCCGTTTTCCGTACACCACCGTGCCGCGAATTCCGGGTCGCGATTTTGCCGGCGTAGTCGTTGAAGGACCGAGTCACTTGCTCGGTCAAGCGGTGTGGGGCACGGGCAAGGGCCTGGGTTTCACCCGGGATGGCAGCCACGCCAGCCATATCGCCCTGCCGGCTGCAGCCGTTGCGCTAAAGCCTCGGGCGTTGAGTTTCGCCCAGGCAGCCAGTTGCGGCGTGCCGTTCACCACCGCTTGGGATGCGCTGGAGCGCAGCGGGGTAAAAGCCGGCACCACGTTGCTGGTGATCGGCGCCAACGGTGCCGTCGGCGACGCAGCGGTGAACCTGGCCAAGGCCAGAGGCGCCCAGGTACTCGCAGCGGTGCGCCGGCCGGAAGCGGTGGAAAATCTCAACCAGCGCGGCATTGCTGCCTTGCTTCTGGGCGATCCGGCAGCGCTGGCGGCCCAGGTTGAGGCGCACTTTCCGGGCGGTGCCGAGGTGATCTTCGACACCACCGGCTTCTGGCTTCCCGCCGCCGTACCGGCCTTGGCCACCTTCGGGCGCATCGCCATTATCGCAGCGCCAGTAGACGGCAACGTGCAATTCCCGGCGCTGGCGCTGTATCGGCGCGGCGGCGTGCTGGTGGGCGTCAATTCGTTGCTGTACAGCCCGCAAGAATGCGCAGCGATGCTCGACGGTTTTGGCAGTTTGTTCGATCAAGGCTTGTTGCCGCTGCCCGAGCAATTGCGCGAAGTGCCATTGAGCGAAGGCGTGGCGAGTTATCACGCGGTGAATGCCGGCAGCGGCGATAAATTCATTCTGCTGCCCTGATCGCGGCGACACGGGCGCGGGCTTTGTGGTTAGATTTGACCGCCCTCGCCCGCTCCCGGCCTGCTTTTGACCACGTCCGGGCGACTGACTCAACCCGGTATCGCCATGCGTTTTCTGCCTTTTGCCCTTTTGTTGCTTTGCGCCTGCAGCGCAGCAGAAGAGCGCCCGCTGCGTTTTTCGGTGATCGAAAGCTGGGCCATGCCGCTGATCAACGTAGAAAACGGCGAAGCCACCGGCGGCATCATTTATGACTTGCAGACGCGCCTGGCCGAAAAGGTCGGCCGGCGCGCTGAAATGCTCGTGCTGCCACGCAAGCGCGTGCAGGCCATGCTGGTTCGCGGCGAGATTGATGTGCGCTGCTATGTGAACCCGACCTGGATGACCGAGTCCCACCATCAGTACATTTGGAGCGTGCCGTTTATGAAACAGCGCGACATGCTGGTGGCCCGCAACACGCAAGAAATGACGCTCGAACAGTTGCACGGCCAAACGGTCGGCACCGTACTGGGCTACGTCTACCCGCAGCTACAAGGCAAATTCGACAGCCGCGACTTGCAGCGCGACGACGCCCGCACCCAGCAACTGGCCCTGCTCAAGCTCGACGCCGGCCGTAACGATTATGCGGTGAGCAGCGAGCTGACCCTTAACTGGTTCAACCGCACTCAGAAGCCCCAGCATAAGTTGCAGGCCTTGCAGGAACTGTCGTCAGACCTGGCCTCATGCATTGTTCGCGACGAACCGGACGTCCCCACCATGGCGTTGCTGCGCGCGCTGGTGCAAATGAGCAACGACGGCGAATTCGAAAAAATATTGGCCAGTTACCGCTAAACCTTCCCGCAAGAATTTGTTCTCACCTGCCCCACCGGTGAATCCGTTCACCCCGTTCAAGCAATCCGATTCGAGGCTGTATCCATGTCTGATGTGTTGCCTGCTGCGGCGCCCACTGCACCGATTGCCAAGCAGTTGTCGGCCCGCGCGATTTTGCTGATTGAACTGGCGCTGTCCCTGGGCGGTTTCGCCATTGGCACCGGTGAGTTTTCGATCATGGGCTTGATGCCAGACGTGGCCACCGACTTGGGCATCACCGAGCCGCAGGTGGGCCATGTGATCAGCACCTACGCGCTTGGTGTTGTAGTCGGCGCACCGCTGTTGGCGATATTGGGTTCGCGTCTGCCGCGCCGTAATTTGCTCTTGCTGCTGATGGCGATTTTCGCCGTCGGCAACTTCGCCACCGCGCTGGCACCGGATTACCACTCGATGATGGCGTTCCGCTTCTTCGCCGGCCTGCCCCATGGCGCCTATTTCGGCGTGGCAATGCTGGTGGCGGCGTCCATGGCGCCGCCGCACAAGCGGGCCAAGGCCGTGAGCCGGGTAATGCTGGGCCTTACGGTGGCGATTCTAGTGGGCAACCCGCTGGCCACCTGGCTCGGTCAGTTGGCCAGTTGGCGTTATGCCTTTGCTCTGGTCGGCGTTATCGCCCTCAGCACGGTGGCGATGGTTGCGTGGTTTTTGCCGCTGGATAAAAACGAGCCGCGCAGTTACCCGATGCGCGAGCTGCGCGCGTTTAACCGTGCACAAGTGTGGTTGGCGCTGGCCATCAGCTCGGTCGGTTTCGCCGGCATGTTTTGCGTGTTCAGCTACATGGCGCCCACTTTGTTGCAAGTGACCCACCTGTCCGCCGCCTGGATTCCCTTCGCCCTCGCCGCGTTTGGACTGGGCAGCATTGTCGGCAATATGGTCGGCGGCTGGTTGTTCGACAAACTGCAATTCAAAGCCGTGGCGTGGCTGTTGGTGTGGAGTGCGCTGGTGCTGGCGATATTCCCACTGGCGGCGCTGTCGCCCTGGAGCGTGTTGCCGGCCGTGTTCGCGGTGGGTTCCATGGTGTCGCTCGGCGCGCCATTACAAACGCATTTGATGGACGTTGCTCAGGACGCGCAAACCCTCGCCGCCGCCTCCAACCACGCCGCCTTCAACGTGGCCAACGCGCTCGGCCCTTGGCTCGGCGGCATGGCGATCAGCGCCGGTTTCGGCTGGACGTCCACCGGCTACATCGGCGCGGCCACAGCGCTTGCCGGTCTGATAGTGTTTTTCGTGGCCTGGCGCTTTGAGCCGAAAGCGTCGCCGCGCTGATCAGTCGGCAACCCCGAGCGGCTTTACCAACGGCGCTTTGCCGTCGGACAGCAACCACGCCACTAACACGGCCGGCTGGCTCTGGCTGGCATTGCGGGTCACGCGATGCTCCTGTCCGGGCGCCTCGTACCACGCGTCGCCAGCCTTGTAGGTGTGCAGCGGGCCGTCGTCCAACGACGATTCAACCGCGCCGCTGACCACCACCACAAACACCGGCCCGGGGTGCCGGTGCGGCTCGGACGTGGCGCCCGGGGCGAATTCCACACGCAATGCGGTGGCATCAGAGCTGGCAACAGCAGGCAAATTGGCATGGGCGACGGGCGCTACCGTTTCGTCGCCAGCGCCGCCGCCGTGGGCATGTGCCAGGGAAGTGAACAGCGTTAGCAGCAATGCCGAGGTGCGCAAGAGCGTGCCCATGGTCACACCCCCGGCTGCATGGCGAAGCCCACACCGAAACGGTTCCAGGCGTTGATGGTGGCAATGGCGAAGGTCAGGTCGGCGAGTTCGCGTTCGTTGAATTGCTTCGCCACTTCGCTGTAAACGGCGTCTGGCGCGCCGCGCTCGGCCAGCAAGGTCAGGGTTTCAGTCCACAGCAACGCGGCCCGCTCGCGTTCACTGAAAAACGGCGTTTCGTGCCAAGCCGACAGGGCAAAGATGCGCCGCGGGGTTTCGCCCAGTTTGATCGCGTCGGCGCTGTGCATATCGATGCAGTAGGCGCAGCCGTTAAGCTGGGAGGCGCGAATTTTCACCAGCTCGTGCAGCGATTTTTCCAGCGACGATTCGCCCATCGCTTTTTCCAGCCCCAGTAATGCCTTGAAGGCGTGGGGAGCGACCTGAGCGTAGTTAACGCGCGAATTGTTCATGTCCGTTTCCTCAGTGGTGGCCGGCGGCTTGCCGGGGTGAAACCACTCTATTGCTCCGCTGTGCGCGGATAAATACACTGAAACCGGAAACATTAGACGGACTCTCGGACAATCATGGCTTTCGACCGTATCGATGCAATGCGCGCGTTCTGCCGCATCGTGGAATTGAGCAGTTTCACCCGCGCCGCCGAAGCCATGGGCGTGGCGAAAACCACGCTGTCTGGACAGATTCAGGCGCTTGAAAGCCAGCTCGGGGTGAAATTACTGCACCGCACCACGCGCCGTGTAACCCCCACCACAGACGGCGCCGCCTATTACGAGCGCGCCAGAACCGTGCTTGAAGATGTCGACGAACTGGAAGCCAGCGTCTCGCAAACCCGCACCGTTGCGCGGGGCAAGGTGCGCGTAGAAATGCCTTCGCCGGTGGGACGTTTTTTGCTGATTCCAGCCCTGCCGGATTTCGTTGCCCAGTACCCGGACATTCAGCTCGACGTCGGCTGTAGCGAACGCGTGGTGGACCTGGTGCAAGAAGGCGTCGACTGCGCCATTCGCGGCGGCACCGTCACCGACGCGGATTTGGTGTGCCGGGCCATTGGCCAGATGCGCTTCGTCCTGTGCGCGTCGCCCGGCTACCTGCACGGCAAACCGACCATCCGCACGCCCGCCGACCTAACGCAGCACCGCTTTTTGGCGTTTGTATTTCCGGTGACCGGGCGGCAGAACCCGGTGCGTTTGAGTCGCGCTGAACACAGCGTGGTCATTGAGCAGCCCCCGGCCATGCGCTTCAACACAGGCGGTGCGTACATCGCGGCAGCGCAGGCTGGATTGGGGTTTGTGTCGGTACCGTTGTGCGAAGCGCAACCGCTGCTAGTCAGCGGCGAGCTGGTGCAACTACTGCCGGACTGGAGCCTGCCGAGCATGCCTATCAGCGTGGTGTATCCCTATGCCAGGCGCCTTTCGGCACGGGTTCGCGCCTTTACCACGTGGGCGGCAGCGACCATGGCCGACGACCCGATGTGGCGTCTGGACGACTGAGCGGCTGAACGCGGCAATAGCGCCGCGCGCTCCCTGCTTTCTCCCACGCTGCTGTGCGTTACTTCCTCCAGACGCAACTGGCGCGGCGGCCTAGTGTCGTTGCAGCCAGGGCAGCGGCCTTGGCGGCACTAACGGAGAGGGATTTCCAAATGAGTACACGCGCTGGGCTTTTATCACTTGCAAACCGTGATGCAATACATCACACTTCTTTCCCATGATCCGCAGCTTCCAGCACAAGGGTTTACGCCAGTTTCATGAAAACGGCTGTACCCGCGGCATTCAAGCCGATCATGCCAAACGCCTCGCGCGACAGCTGCAGTTTATGGACCACGCTGTCGCACCGGCCGACCTCGACATCCCTGGCTGGCGGCTGCACCCGCTCAAGGGCGAGCTTGATCAATACTGGTCGCTCACGGTAAACGCTAATTGGCGAATGGTGTTTCGCTTCGTCGATTCCGATATCGAACTGGTCAACTACGTGGATTACCACTGAAAAGGAAAACCGCACCATGGGCATTTTCAACCCGCCACACCCTGGCGAAACGCTGCGAGAAGACGTGCTGCCCGAGCTGAACATCAGCGTCGCGGAACTGGCGCGCCGTTTGGGCTTTGCCCGCGAAACCCTGTCGCGCATCCTGCATGGCCATGCGCCCATCAGTCCGGACCTGGCGGTGCGTCTGGAGGCTGCCGGTATCGGCACGGCGCAAACCTGGATGAGCGTGCAGATCGATTACGACCTGTGGCAAGCGCGAAATCGACCCCAGCCTGCCATCGAGCGTTTCGCGGCATTGCCTTGATGCTCGACCCGCTTTGCCAGGAGCAGCGCTTAATGTCGATCACCACCGCTCGCCTGCTGCTACGCCGCCCGGTGCTGGAAGATTTCCAGCAGTTCTTCGCCATTCATTCCGACCCAGCTACCAACCAATTCAACCCGGCAGGGCCGCTCACCGATTGCAGCAAAGCCGAGACGCTGTTCGACGCCTGGCTCGCCCATTGGCAACAGCATGGCTACGGCCAGTGGGCCATCGCCAATCGCGAACAGCCTGAAGAAATTATCGGTTTTGGCGGTATCGCTCAGCGCCTCTACGGTGACGTCGAGCGCCTCAATCTGGGATACCGCTTTGCAGCATCGGCGTGGGGCAATGGATACGCCACCGAACTGGCAGTGCAAGCGCTCCGCTATGCCCTGGAAGACCTGCAACAACCCCGTGTTTTTGCCATCGTGCGGCCGACCCACGTAGCCTCTATTCGAGTGCTTGAGAAGATCGGCATGCAGCGCACCGGCGTGCTCGATGATGTGCCCGGCCAGCCGGCCAGTCTCATTTATGAAACGCAGGCAAAGCCCCGCCTCGCTTGCCCTGAATAATCGCGGTGGCACACACGCCATCGCTTTTGACGCCAATCCCATCACATTTTTTGCCTCAACCGCCCTAGAACGGGCTTTTGCGGGCGAAATGTGCGAGCTGTTTCCTATACAAATGGCGAATCTGGCTTAGGGTTAACTCAGCCATCCCGGATTTCCCCGTACCCGCTTTCGGGTTCGCGGTTGGCCCTGTTGTGTTCGCCTCGTCCAGGCAGAACACAGCGCCACTCGGTTCAAACGAAGGGAAGCGAACATGAACGTCAATGACGTCTACGAAAATGCCGCCACCGGCGATTTGCAAGCGCTCGAACTGATCTCCATCGAGGGCGGTATTTACTTGCTGCAAGCCCATGTCGAAGGGCGTGTGCATTCCATCAAAATGCCCGACGGCGCCATGCTGCGTTTACGCTCGGTGACCCATGCCCGCGAGCTGCTGCAGGGTTTGCCGATCACCGTGCCGTTTCATTTGGTGCACAGCGAAGTGCATACCGAAATGTGCGGGTTCAGCGAAGGTCCGCAAGAGCCACTGCGAGAGCGTATTTCCCTCGGTTCAGCGTGGTGAATGACGGCCGATCAACGATAGTGGCATTTTGGAAATAATCGTTGCCGGCCCCTACGCACCTGTTGATAATCACGGCCTCTCCACGCAACTACACAAGGAAAGTGCTCGTGAAAAAACTGCTGCTGTGCGTCCCCGTTTTTGCGCTGCTGCTTCAAGGCTGCGGTGTAAACATGACCCGCTACGAACCCAACTTCGACAACGTTCAGGTGCTGAAAAAAGACCTGCCGTTGCACGCTGTAACCGCCCCGCAAGTTACCGCCCCGTCTTCGCTCAGCAGCCTGTCGGTTCGGGCCAACCCGATCAAGTCGCCTAACGGCAATATTCCTCAACACATTCAGGCGGCCATTACCGAAGAGTTGCGCCTGGCCGGTCTGGTCGATGAAAAAGCCGACCGCAGCCTGGATGTCGTGTTGGTCACCAGTGAATTGGACGCCGGCATGGGCACCGGCTCCGGCAAGTTGGCGGCTCGCTTCACCGTCCACAAAGGCAGCGATGTGCTGTACGACGCCACCCAACAATCGAGCAGCACGTGGGAAAGCAGCTTCGTCGGTGCGGTCGCCGTTCCCGCCGCAGCCAATGCTTACAACCCGCTGGTTCGTGAGTTGCTGCACAACCTGTATAGCGACCCACTGTTCGTGCAAGCCCTTAAATAACGTTGCGCTGAACCGAAAAAAGAGCCACAGCTGTGGCTCTTTTTTTGCCTTACGCGCGTGGTTCGAAAGCTGACAGCGCGGAATATTGCAGGGTTTTGCTTTCTACCATGCGCTTGAGCAACGCGTTCACCTGGCGATTGAACGTGTCGCGAGCCGCCTCGTCCGGGGTATTGCCCATCATCGGAATGAACACCAAACCGATCCAGGTGTTCACCGCGTCCTGGTTGCTGGCATCGGTTAACTTCTGGCCGTTTGCATCCAGCGTTTCCAGAGTCATGGTAAAGCGGTCAGTGCCCATGGCCGGCATGACGCCGAAGGTAAAGCCGCTGAAAAATGCCCAAACCATCTGCCCGCCCGGCAATGGATGGTGATGCACTTTCAGGCGTAGACCGTAGTCACCGGGCTGCTTTTGAAACTCGTCGAACGTCACGCGGCCGAACAGACCGGAATCGGTAATGGTCTTTTCCAGCTGGGTTTTATAGACGTCGCGAACTTGCGGAACTTCAATCGCCGAAGGGTTGCTCGGTAACCCTTCGTAGTAGTCGAAATCGACATATACGTTGGGTTTGCTGGCGTAGCTCGCCATCGACGGTAACGTCACCGGGGCCACTTCATCCTTGGTAAAACTGGCGCAACCACTTAACGCCATTGCCAAAGCCAACCCCAGAATCTTTCCTTTGTGCATCGCAGCTTCCTTGTGTGTTTTAAACGCTCCAACGCCGGAGGCGCGCGCCCGATTCTAGAGGGCAGCCGCCGATGGTAAAAGGCCAGCTTGGAAAAAACCCTGGGGGCAGATTGGCCAATGTCGCGCACGCCCCGCCAACGCCCACAACCATCATCTAACCGTCATATTTTTTTCATACCGTTGCCGTCTCGTCATGTAGTCCCGACACCCAGCGGCCCCTCCCTATGCTTTGCAGCGAACTCAAATCCTTTCACATGGTGGCCCGCCTCGGCAGCATCACTCAGGCGGCGAAAAAGCTGGGGTTGAGCCAGCCAACGGTGACCACGCAAATCCGCCAACTGGAAGGCCAATACGGCGTCGAGCTGTTTTACCGTGGCGGCCGGCGTTTAACCTTGAGCGACGAAGGCGCACGCCTGCTGCCCATGGTGCAAACGCTGTTGCAGCAAGAGGCCGACATCGAGTTTTTCCTGCGCAATAGCGGGTCGGTTCAGGGCGCGTTGCGCATTGGCGCCACGGCGCCCTACTACGTGCTGGATCTGGTGCGCGGTTTCCGTGAGCAGTTCAGCCAGTGCACGGTCACGCTCACCATCGGCAACTCGCAGGAAGTGCTCGAAGCGCTGGAAGACTACCGCGTCGATCTCGCTGCCTCCTCGCAATTGGTGGAAGACGCGCGTCTGACGCGCCTGGTGCTGGGCCACGATCCCCTGGTGCTCGCCGTGCACCGCAGCCATCCCCTCGCAATGCACAACCGCGTGCCGTTGAGTGCACTGG
The DNA here is from genome assembly GCF_979254655.1 of Pseudomonas sp. AC229. NCBI lineage: Bacteria > Pseudomonadati > Pseudomonadota > Gammaproteobacteria > Pseudomonadales > Pseudomonadaceae > Pseudomonas > Pseudomonas sp. AC229. The sequence continues at coordinate 127,132 of NZ_CEEDHK010000013.1, read as the reverse complement.
CTGGCCATTGCCTGCTGATGCGCGAAGTTGGCTCGACCACGCGTCAGCTCAGCGAAAAGCTGTTGAACGAGGCTGGCGTGGCGCTGGGACCGCTACTTGAAATCGGCAGCCGTGAGTCCATCCGTGAAGCGGTGCTGCGCAACATTGGCATTAGCCTGATCGCGCGCCACGAAGTGCCTGATAACCCGCAGCTCAAAGTCGTTGAGCTCGAAGGTGCGCCGTTGATGGCCGAATATCTGTACTGCCTGAAAGAACGTCGCCAGGCGCGTTTGCCCGCTGCGTTTCTTAGCCTGGCGCGCAGCGGCGCCATCGAATAGCCCGCCCTACCCAAGAATGCCGATACCACTATCGGTAACTTTTGCCTCCCTGCCACAAAGCCTTCGCATGGTCTCTCTAGCATGAGCCTGGTCTAGCCCAATCGCGCTTCGAGGTTTCCGATGGCCACGCCCCACGCCGTGAGCATGAAAGTCCGCAACATCCATAAAGGCTTCGGCGCATTCAAGGCCCTGGATGGCATTTCGCTGGACATCGCAGCAGGCGAACTGGTGTGCCTGCTCGGCCCGTCGGGCTGCGGCAAAACCACCTTGCTGCGCTGCATTGCCGGCCTGGAGAAGCAGGACAGCGGCACCATCGTCATCGGCTCGCGCGACGTCTCCGAACTGCCGCCGCAAGCCCGCGACTACGGCATTGTGTTTCAGTCCTACGCGCTGTTCCCCAACCTCAGCGTTGAACAAAACATCGGCTACGGCCTGAACGGCAACAGCCGCGCCACCATCAAGGCGCGGGTTACGCAAATGTTGGAATTGGTCGGCCTTGCCGGCAGCGAAAAGAAGTACCCCGGCCAGCTCTCCGGCGGCCAGCAGCAACGCGTCGCCCTGGCGCGCGCGCTGGCACCGGCGCCGTCGTTGTTGCTGCTCGACGAGCCCATGTCGGCCTTGGATGCGCGGGTGCGTGAACACCTGTGCGGCGAGTTGCGCGAGCTGCAAAAACGCCTCGGCATCACCACGCTGATGGTCACTCACAATCAGGACGAAGCCATGCTCATGGCCGACCGTATCGCGGTGATCAACCAAGGTCGCGTTGAGCAATACGCCAGCGCCCAGGACATTTACCGCAGCCCCGCTACACCGTTCGTGGCCGAGTTTGTCGGCCAAGGCAACTGGCTGCCCTTCGAGCGCAGCCTGGACGGCCATGCCCAGGTCGGTGGCCTACACGTGCGCCTACCCGTTCGCTTGCCCGGTGAGTCGCGCGGGCGGCTGTTCTGTCGCCCCGAATCGGTGGTGGTCAACCCGCCGGTGCACGAAGACAACCTGTTCAGCGCGCACCTGCACGAGCTGACCTTTCTAGGCAATCGCTGCCGCCTGCGCTTTGAACTCGATGCCCTGCCCGGCCATTCGTTGCTCGCCGAAGTTGAGCCCGACGCCATGCCAAGGCTTACCGGTGCAGACATGTGGGTGGCGCTGCCGCCGCGCAGCCTGCAGGTGTTTGTGTGATGGAGGCCGAAACACCCGTTTCGGCTGGGAGCCAAGCGCGGCCGAATCCGCAGCTCAAGGACACGCTGGGCAGCAACGGCGTGATCGCCGACCGGCTGTTTATCAAGGGCGGGCAATGGCTGCTGTTGGCGCTGTTGCTGCTCACCGTGGTGTTTCCGCTGGCGGCCATGCTGTGGCGGGGCATTGCCGGTGATGCCAGCCAGGGCGGCGGTATGCAGGCGGCGATGACGTTAGTGAGCAGCGCCAACTTCCGCTGGTTGCTGGGCAACAGTTTGAAAGTCTCGCTCACCGTGGCGCTGATTGTGGTGCCGCTGGCCTACGCATTCGCCTACGCCTTGCAGCGCACCTGCATTCGCGCCAAGCCGCTGTGGCGCGGTATTTCGCTGCTGCCGTTGCTGGCGCCGTCGATGCTGCCCGGCATTGCGCTGATCTACCTGTTCGGCAACCAAGGCGTGTTGCGTGGGCTGTTGAGCGACAACATTTATGGCTTCTGGGGCATCGTCATTGGCCAGGCCATTTACACCTTTCCCCACGCGCTGATGGTGTTGCTATCGGCGTTGGCGCTCGCCGATGCACGCCTGTTCGACGCAGCGTCGAGCATGGGCGCCTCGCCGTGGCGGGCGTTTCGCAGCATCACCTGGTCGGGCAGTCGACAAGGCGTATTTGCCGCGCTGTGTCTGGTCTTCACCCTGTGCATTACCGATTTCGGCGTGCCCGTGGTGGTCGGTGGCGATTACCAAGTGTTGGCGCTGGAAGCTTACAAGGCGGTGGTGGGCCAACAGCAATTTGGCCGCGGCGCGTTGATCGGCATGGTGCTACTGCTGCCGGCGCTCTTGAGTTTCGCCGTCGATGTATGGCTACGCCGCCGCCAGCGCGACGCCATGGGCGGCCGGGCGCAGGTGTATCACCCGCGACCATCGCGCGGTCGCGACCTGGCGTTTCTCTGCACCACGGCGCTGATTTGCCTGGCCTTGCTCGGTGTATTCGGCATGGCCATTTATTCCTCGCTGGTGAAGTTCTGGCCGTACAACTTATCGCTGTCGCTGGACCACTACGCCTTCTCGGAACTGCCCGGCGGCTGGTTGGCGTATCGCAACAGTCTGGTGCTGGCAGGGTGCAGCGCGCTGTTTGGCAGCCTGGTGATTTTCACCGGTGCGTACTTGATCGAAAAAACCCGGCAAACCGCGCTGACGCAATTGTTGCGCTTGCTCAGCTTCGTGCCGATGGCGGTGCCAGGGTTGGTGTTCGGCCTGGGTTACGTGTTTTTCTTCAACCAGCCGAACAACCCACTGAGCGGTTTGTACGGCACGCTGACGTTGCTGGTGCTGTGCACCATCGCCCACTTTTTCACCACCGCGCAGATGACAGCCGCTGCTGCGCTGCGCCAACTCGACGGCGAATACGAAGCCGCTGCGCTGTCGTTGAAAGTGCCCCTGCTGCGCCATTTTTTCCGCGTGACGCTGCCGATCTGCCTGCCCGCCTTGCTCGACATCATTCGCTACCTGTTCGTGTCGGCGATGACCACGGTGTCGGCCGCCATTTTCCTCTACAGCCCCGACAGCGTGCTCGCCGCCGTGGCCGTGTTGAACATGGACGACGCCGGCAACGTCGGCGGTGCGGCGGCCATGTCCACCCTGATTCTGCTCACCTCGGCCGGCGTGTCGCTGCTGCTGGCTGGAGTTTCCCGTGGCCTGTTGCGCCGCTCCCAAGCCTGGCGTCAGCCAACGCCGGGCCTTTGAACAACCCCGTACAACCAACGCCAACCCAAGGAGCTTCACATGTTCAAACGCACCGCACTGGCCGCCGGCCTGCTCGCTGCCTGTGCATTTCACGCTCAAGCCAACACTGAGCTGACCGTGTACACCGCGCTCGAAGTGGAACAACTCAAGGCCTACAAAGAAGCCTTTGAAAAACAGAACCCGGACATTGAGATCAAATGGGTGCGCGACTCCACGGGCATCGTTACCGCCAAGTTGCTGGCCGAGAAAGAACGCCCGCAAGCCGACGCGGTATGGGGCCTGGCCGGTTCCAGCCTGGCGATTCTGAAACAGCAAGGCATGCTTGAAGCCTACGCACCGGCCAACCTCGACAAAATCGGCAGCAACTACCGCGACACCGCCAACCCGCCGTCGTGGGTGGGCATGGACGTGTGGGCCGCCACCATTTGCTTCAACACCGTGGAAGCGGAAAAGCAGGGCCTGCCCAAACCGACCAAATGGGAAGACCTGACGAACCCCGTCTACAAAGACAAAATCGTCATGCCTAACCCGGCCTCCTCCGGCACCGGCTACCTCGACGTCAGCGCCTGGCTGCAAACCTTCGGCGAAGCCCAGGGCTGGGCCTACATGGACAAACTGCACGCCAACATCGGGCAGTACACCCATTCCGGTTCCAAACCTTGCAAGCTCGCCGCCGCCGGCGAATTCCCGATTGGTATTTCCTTTGAATACCCAGCCGTACAGCTCAAGCGCAAAGGCGCGCCGCTGGACATCGTGCTGCCCAAGGAAGGTCTGGGTTGGGAAATTGAAGCCACCGGCATCATCAAAGGCACCGCCCACCTGGCCGCCGCTAAAAAGCTCGCCGACTTCTCCGCCAGCCGCGAAGCGATGGATTTGTACAAGGCCAACTTTGCCGTACTCGCCCAGCCGGGCATTGCCGAACGCTTCCAGGAACTGCCGGCCGATTACGAACAGCGCCTGATCAAGAACGACTTCAACTGGGCCTCGGAAAACCGCGACAAAATTCTCGCCGAGTGGCGCAAACGCTACGACGGCAAATCCGAACCGCTGCCCCAATAACCCGCCGCTATCACCGCCCCGCCCTTGTAGGAGCGAGCGTGCTCGCGAATTGCCCACGCCGTTATTTGCGAAACCGCGTGGCCTTTTTCGCGAACAAGCTCGCTCCTACGGGTCGGTGGAATACAGGAGTCAACACATGTCTGAACACGACTGCGATCTGCTGATCGTCGGCGCCGGCATTCTAGGTCTCGCCCACGCCTGGGCAGGCGCTAAGCGTGGCCTCAAGGTCAAGGTATTCGAACGCAGCCATACGCCGCTGGGGGCCTCGATCCGCAACTTCGGCCAGGCGCTGGTGAGCGGTCAGCCGCCCGGCATCATGCTCAATTTGGCGCGACAGTCGCGCGGGCTGTGGGCAGAGTTGGGCCAGGCTGCCGGGCTGACGCTGCACCAGCAAGGTTCGTTGTGGTTTGCCCGCACCGAGACCGAAGAAGCATTACTGGAAGCCTTCGTAAACGGGCGCGGTGACGAGCTGGGTTATCGCACCGAACTGCTGCGCGGCGAGGCGTTGAATGCGCTGTATGACGGCAGTTTCAGTCATCACCGTGCGGCCTTGCATGGCCTCGACGATCAACAGCTTTATTCGCGCGAAGCGCTGCCGCAAATCGTCGACTACCTGCACAGTGAACTGGGCGTGGCCTTCCATTTCTCAACGCTGGTGCGCGATGTGCAATCCGGCCACGCCGACACCACGGCCGGACGTTTTCGCGCGCGGCATATTCTGGTGTGCGCCGGCCACGACTACCAAACACTGCTGGCTGACCACTTGGCTCGCTTGCAACCGAAGGTGTGCCGTCTGCAAATGCTCAGGGCTCGTCCCGCGAAACCCTTGGCGCTCAAGCACGCGGTACTCACCGGGCTCAGTTGCGCTCATTACGGCGCGTTCTCAGACTTGCCTGAAGCCGATGCCATTCGCGCGCAAATCCGCCGCGACCAACCCGAACTGGAAACCCTGGGCATTCACCTGCTCATCAGCCCAACGCCCTATGGCGAGCTGATTATTGGCGACTCCCACGACTACGGCAGCGACGCCTCGCCGTTCAACGCCGAGAGCACCGACCGCATCATGCTTGAGCTGGCTGAACACACCTTGGGCATGGGCGTTGAAGTGCTGGAACGCTGGCAAGGCGTTTATGGCGCGCGCGGGCCAGGCCCGTTCAGCATTACCCGCGCTGCCGACGGCGTCACGGCGGTGTTGATGCACACCGGCGTGGGCATGAGCGTAGGGCTGGGCCTGGGCGAACGCACCCTCGCCGCCGTGCTGGGCGAAGGGGCGTGGCCGACGGCGTAGCGGTTTTTACAGCTTCAGCTGCTCGACCAGTTTCTGATTGAACCCCACCGGATCCTCCATCTGCGGCGCGTGGCCCTGGCCCGGAAATTCCACCAGCTTCGCGCCCGGAATCATGGCGGTGACCTGCTTGCCCAGCACGCTGTAGCGACCCAGCTTGGCTTTCAGTTCCGGGCTGGCGATGTCGCTGCCGATGGCGGTGGTGTCGGCATCGCCGATCATCAGCACGGTCGGAACCTTGAGGTTGGGGAACTCGTAGAACACCGGCTGGGTGAAAATCATGTCGTAGATCAGCGCCGAGTTCCATGCCACGCGCTGTTTGCCCGGGCCGTTGCTGAGGCCGGCGAGCATGTCGACCCAGCGGTCGTACTCGGGTTTCCAGCGTCCGGCGTAATAGGTGTTCTGCTCGTACTTGCGAATGCCTTCGGCGGTGACCTTCAGCTCGCGTTCGTACCATTGGTCAACACTGCGCCATGGCACGCCCAGGGCTTTCCAATCTTCCAGGCCGATGGGGTTAACCATGACCAATTTGTCAGTTTGCTGCGGATACAACAGCGCATAGCGCGTGGCCAACATGCCGCCGGTGGAGTGGCCAATGATGCTGGCCTTGCTCACGCCAAGCTTGTTCAGCAAGGCATGGGTATTAGCCGCCAACTGATGAAAGCTGTACTGGTAATTTTCAGGTTTGGTCGAGGTGCAGAAGCCGACCTGATCCGGCACCACCACGCGGTATCCCGCCGCGCTCAGCGCCTTGATGCTGTCTTGCCAGGTGGCGCCGCAAAAGTTCTTACCGTGCATTAACACGGCGGTACGGCCGTTGGCTTTGCCGGTGGGCGCGACGTCCATGTAGCCCATGTCCAGCGCCTGATGTTGCGACTCGAAGGTAAAGCGTTGAACCGGATACGGGTAGTCGAAACCCTCCAGTTGCTGGCCGTATTCGGGGGCGGCGCTGGCCAGCAGTGGCGCGGCGCACAGCAGCGCCAGGCATGAGCGTTTGAACATGAATAATCCTCCAAAAGCTCAAAGCCTAGCCGCCGCCGACCGCTCTGGCACAGCCCTTTCAGGTCTCCAATCTATACAGGATGTTATTAACCATTAGGCGCCGTCGACGCGGTACACCCCGATCAGTACCTCGTCTTCGCTGACGTCATCGATGGTGCCGACGAACACGTAATCGCTCAGCCACGAATAGGCGCCGGGCTGGGTTTTGAAGCTCGGTGTGGTGCGGCAGTAATAGTCGGTTTCGAGCAATTGCTGACCTTTGGCCTGCTTGGCCAAACCCTCGGCGTTGGGCCGCCAGATACCCGGGTTGTGGATGATGATTATTTGCCCGTCATCGGTTTTCAGGCGGTACAGCGCTTCGATCAGGGTCACGCCATCGGCGCGCTCCACTGACATATCGGCGCCGCCGGGCACCACGGTGCCCTTCATGCCTTTGCCGACAAACGTGCCACCGATAATGGGGTAGTTGATGCGGTGGCCGTCAGCGCCTTTGCCCATGTCTTCCTCGGGGCCGAGCTTGACGTGAATCTGCATCACCAACTCGTTGGTCACGCGGTTGGCCTTGGGTTCGTTCAGTTCATCAGCCTGGACGCTGGCGAGGCCCAGCAGTGAAGCGGCGAGCAATACGGTGCGAACTCTGTTCATGGTGGTTAATCCTCAGCGAAGGGTGACTGGAGCGGGTCGGGACGGCATGGCTGTTTGAGCAGGCTGTTGCAGGCCGGTTGCGGCACCGGCACGTTCACGCCTTGCAACTCGCCCAGCACCAGCTGCGACGGGTGCTCGGCGTCGTGCAGCAATTTGCTGCGCGCTGCCAGGGCGTAGGTGTCGAAGCCATAGCCGCCGGTACGGCCGGGGGCGTCGATCCAGATGCGCAGTCGCGAACCGGCGCGGAAGGTGTGGGAGAACGGCCGCAACTCCACGCGGCCCAGCACCGGCTCATCGGGTTCCAGCGGCATCAGGCTGTCGGGCGTGTCGAGCAACCATGGGCGCACAGCGGTGGATTTTTGCGGGTCCAGCGCGCGAGCCGACAAGCGCAGCCAGCCGCGCTGCACATACACTTCCTGGCCGTCGGGCAGCAGTTGCGTCAGCGTCACTTGCACGTCCATGTCCGGGCCTAATGGCGTGGCCAGCCACAGGTCGGCGCTGCCTGGGCCGTAGGTCACCAGGTCGCGGCTCAGCGGTGCGCTGGTGTAGGCCAGGCTGCCTTCTTTCCAGCCGTGCTTGAGTTCGCCCCAGGCGTTATCGACCTCGTAGGTGTTCACGTCCGGGCCGGCGACTGGGTAGTTGTATTCATCGGGCTCGCCGCTGGCTTTGCCGCCTTCGACGAGCGTGCGGTTGGCGCCCAGGGCGAAGCTCAGCGGTTTGACGGCCACCGGGAAACGCTCGCGGGTGATGGTCCAGCCAGGCTTGGCCGGCTCGTTGAGGCCATGCAGGTCATTGACGGAGCCGGTACTGCTGGTTTCTTGCCATATCTCCACGTGCGGCAGTTTGTCGAAGCCGTTATCCAGCCCCTTCACAAAGTGATCGAAAAACGCCTGCAGCTGTTTGCGGAAATGGGTCGACTCATACAAGTCGTGCGGGCCGTTGGTTTGCACCAGCCACAGTTGCTCGGGATCAAGCGTTTCCTGGTAATAGCCTTCACGCGCCATCACGGCTTCGTCTTGCCAGGCCTGCATGGACAGCACCGGCACCTGAATGCGCTGAGTGCGATCACGAATGCTGCGTTGCGCAGTCCAGGCGTCACGCTGCGGATGGCGGATGATCTGGTAAGTCAGCGCGTGCTTTTTTACATCCACTTCGTTTTGTGCCACTTGCTTGAGGCAGCGTTGGTCTTGCTCGCTTAGCGCGCTGGCTTTGACGGCCGCCCAGCGCTGGCTCAAATACCAATGCCAGCCCGTGACGAATTCCGGTGCCGGCACGCCGCCGGGCGCCCAACTGTCGCTGCGCGCATCGCCCATGGCCATGCCGGGTGCGATGGCTTTGAGGCCGGCCGGACGCTCGGACGCGGTCATCAATTGCGACATGCCCGCCCACGACCAACCAAACATGCCGACACGGCCATTGGACCAGCCTTGGCTGGCAGCAAACTCGACTGCTGCGCGACCGTCTTTGCCGTAATCCGGGCCGAGAAAATCGAAGGTGCCTTGCGAGCAGCCGGTGCCCCGCGCTTGCACGCCCATGATGGCGTAGCCCTGTTCAACCAGTTGTTTGTCGAGGTCGACGGAGAAGGTTTCGTCGTCAGCCAGATAGGCCGAGCCGCCGATGCTGCCGCTGTCGTATCCGCTGTAGCGCACCAGCACCGGAAACGTGCCCTCGCCCTTGGGCAGCAACACCGAATAGCGCAACTCGGTGCCGTCTGGTGCGGCCAGGTAACCGGTGAGGCGTTTGCCCCAGAACGGTTGCCAGGTGCGCGTCGGGGCGCTGCTGACATCCTGGCCTGGTACATCCTGGGCCGCGTGGGCGCCAAGGGAAAATAGCAACGCCCAGGCGGCGAGCATGAAGTGTTTTGGGTTCATCGATTAATACCTGAAAGGGATCAGAAACGCTTCGCCACCTGGGCGACCACCGTGGCCGAGCACACATCGTCGAAGCCGTTTACCGAGGCACATTCGGCCTGCGACAAATCGGTGTCGATGTACGCCACACGCCAGTCAACACCGAACAGCGTTTTGCTCAGCCCCACTTCCCAGTCGTAGTAGCTATGGCGCGTGGAACCGTCGCTGGAAACCCAGACCTCGTCTTTGGCGTCGCTGTAGCCGTAGCGCAGATCCAGCGCGGCTTCGTAGGGCAGATCGACCGTGTAACCGAGCCACATCACGCTGCGGTCATCGTCGAACGGTTTCACCTCGTTGGTGTACTTGATGCCGAAGGTCGCGCCATAGGCGCCGAACGTGCCGATCCACTCGCCATAGTTAAATTCGCTGTCCTTGGGGTAGTCGTACTCGACGTACATCAGGTTGACGTTCAACTGCTCGCTGAAGTCGTGGGCGAAGCCGACGTAATAGTCGTACTCGCGGCGGGTGTCGGTGCCGAAGTCGACGTTGGAACTAAACATGCCGGCATACGCGCCGCTGCTGTGGGTCAGGGTGACATCCGTCCATAGCGCCGGGTCGCCGGCGGTTTGCGAGATGCCGCCGGTGCGGTAGTCGCTAAGCGCGGTAAGCGTCAGGCCCAAGGAGAAATCTTCGTTGAGTTCAACGGCGTGCGCCGGCAGCGCGAGGCAGCAAAGCAGGCCGGCGGCGAGGCCCAGTGGCGTTCGGGTCATGCGGTTCCGCTCCATTTTTATGATTGTTGAATGGCAGAAGTGCAGGAAAGGCATTGGTTAGTGATGTTATCTGGTTGCCGAATACCCCGGTAACCGTCGATGCCATTTTTGAGCCACGAACCGCGCTTTATCTATCCACTTTGCGAAAACCGCCCCGCACCGCAACGGTGCAACAAGTTATTACTTATAACTATATTTTCGGCCAACTGTGCTGCACACAGTGAAAATCGCGCGACCACTGCTGCGCTGAGGAAGTACGCGGCTGTACGGCTGCTTCGCTGCGGCGTCGGTGAATACTTCCTGCACCGCGCCACTGCCGCGCACCAACGCCTGGAAGACGTATGAACGAAGTCGAACTACTCGCCGACGCCGATGCGCGCGGCCTGAATTACACCGCCAGCCTGGCCACGCGCCGGGTGTACCCGGATGCCGAGGCACTGGCCGGCCTGGCTGCCTTTGACGAGCCATTGCCCGCGCTCGGGCTGCCCGCCGCACAAACATTGCAGTTACTGGATGAGCGCGGTTCCGCAGCGACCGTGGTGTCCAACGGGCCGCGCTATTTCGGTTTCGTGATCGGTGCGTCGTTGCCGGTGGCGGCGGCCGCCGAGCGCCTGATGCTGGCCTGGGACCAATGCGCCTCGACCTTCGACAACGCCCCCGTGGCCGCCACGGTGGAAGCCACGGCCGCGCGCTGGGTGCTGGAGGCGCTGGATCTGCCGCGTGACAGCGCCGTGGGTTTCGGCACCAGCGCCACCGCCTGCACGCTCAGTTGCCTGGCCGCTGCACGTCGTTCGCTGTTGGCGCGCCACGGCTGGGACTTCGACCGCGACGGGTTGATCGGCGCGCCGGAAATCAAAGTGGTGGCGTCTGAACTTGCGCATATCACCGTGAAAAAAGCCCTGCGCGTGCTGGGCTTTGGCAGCGCGAAGATCATCTACGCGCCGGTTAACGCCCTCGGCCAGGTCGACCCAGAGCGCTTACCGGCGCTGGATGCGCACACCATCGTTTGCCTGCAAGCCGGCGAGGTGAACACCGGCGAGTTCGACCCCTTCGCCCAACTGATTCCCAAGGCACATGCAGCCGGCGCCTGGGTGCATGTCGACGGCGCCTTCGGCCTGTGGGCACGCGCCTCTGCCTTGGCGCCGCTCACGGCGGGCATCGAACAGGCGGACAGCTGGACCACCGATGCGCATAAATGGCTGAACACGCCCTACGACTGCGCCATGGCCATCTGCCGCGATGCCGACGCGCTCGCCAGCGCCATGAACAGCGACGCCGCCTACTCCAGCGCCAGCGCCGACGCGCAGAAAAACCTCACCCTGGAATTTTCCCGGCGAGCGCGTGGCATTCCGGTGTGGGCGGCATTGCGCAGCCTGGGCAAACAGGGCGTGGCCCAGCAAGTGGAACGCCATTGCCGTCAGGCCCAGCGGGTCGCCGAGGGCTTGCGCGCGGCAGGCTTCGAGGTGCTTAACCGCGTGGTGCTCAATCAGGTGCTGTTTCGTGCGCACAGCGATGCGCAAACCATCGCCACCCGCGAGGCGGTGCAAGCGTCAGGGCAAGCGTGGTTCGGCGGCACCGTGTGGCAAGGCCGCCCGGCCTTGCGCATCAGTGTGTCGTCGTGGCGTACCGGCGATGGCGATATCGAGGCGCTGATCGATCTGGTGGCGCGCCTCAACGCCTGATCGGCTATTCGCTGCGCCAGCGCTTGCGCGCGTGCAGGTAGGCGCTGAGGTCGCTGTAGCCGAGTTGCGCGGCAATGTCGGCGCGGCTTTCGCCTTGCAGTTCGAGGGTTTGCTCAAGGTCGGCGCGCACCAGGTCGAGCAACTGGCGGAAGGTCATGCCTTCGTCGTCCAGGCGTCTGCGTAACGTGCGCGGGCTTTGATGCAGCAGCTCGGCCTGGCTGTCGAGGCTCGGCGTTTGGCCACGGGCAAAGCTGTGACGAATGCTCTGCGCCACCTTCCCCGCCCAACCGCTGAGCTGTTGCTGGCGTGCCAGGCAGCGATCCAATTCGGCACACAACACGGCGAGCATGCCGGGATGGCGGTTGCGCATCGGGAGCGCCAGGCTGGCCGCGCTGAAGTACAGGCGGTTATGGCCGCAACCGAAGCTGACGGGCTCGCCAAACCAGGCCGCATATTCTGCGTGATAGGCCGGGCGCGGGTGCGCCAATTGCACCCGAGTCGGCAGCACGCGCTGGCCCGCGCCTTCGCTGCACACTGTCAGGGCCATGACGAAATAGTGTTCCACCAGATAACGCGCCAGATTCGCCGGCGCGTCGATGGTCACCTGTACACCAATGCCATTGGCGTCTTCCACGCGCGTCAGGCGATCCATGTCCGAAGCCAAGCCGGCATAGCGCACCCAGTTGTGGGTGGCCTGCGAAACGGTGTCCGCGTACTGCGCCATCAAGGCAATCACATGGCGGTCTTGCGAACTGAACAGGCCAAACAAGTGCAAGCCAACTGCCGGGTTATGGCGCGCGGCTTCGTCCCATAACTGTTCCAGTGCCAGGGCGCTGTAGTCGGCTTTGGCGGGGCGCTTGCTGTTGAGAAACCGCTCCAGCACGCCGCCTAACGGGCCACGGTGAAAGCGTTGGCCGGGGGCGTGCGGCGCATTGGCCAGTTCGGTCAGTTTTCTGTCCATTTCGCGCCTGTTGTCAGGTGAGGCCATGGTTTCTCATAGGGTGGCACTGCCCGTTCCGGGCCAGACGAAAGATTGCCATGGATATAACAATGACCGCCAATAACCCTATCGCCGTCGTCGCCGCCATCTTCTTTGTGTTTATCGCCCTGGAGCTGGCCTTCGCCTGTTTTCGCCAACCCGCCGGCAGCCGCCGTGATGTGCTGATCGAGTGGATCGGTTCGAGCTTGCTGCTGGGCGTCACCTTTCCGCTGGTGATGTTCTTAAGCGCCGCCCTGCTCAGCCACACCGCGCCGCAGTTAAAAGACAGTCTGGCCAACCTGCCCTGGTGGGCCGGCTTCGGCTTGTTTCTGCTGTTCGATGACATGACCCAATACTGGTGGCATCGCCTCACTCACCGGGTGCCGTTTCTGTATGCACTGCACCGCGCCCACCATTCGGCGCCGTACATGAGCATTCGCATCGTGTACCGCAACAACAGTTTCTATTACCTGCTGATGCCGGGTTTGTGGTTGTCGGGAATGCTGATCTACATGGGCCTGGCGCCGGTGTATTACCCGTACCTGGTGCTCAAGATGCTGGTGATTTTCGGCGCCCACAGCAGCGTGCTTTGGGATGCCAAGCTCTACGAGATAAAAGCGCTGCGCCCGCTGATGTGGTTGCTGGAGCGCACCATTTCCACGCCCTCCACCCACTCGGCCCACCACGGCCTGAACGCCAACGACGGCGTGACCCACTACAAGGGCAACTTTGGCAACTTGCTGTTCCTGTGGGACGTGCTGTTCGGCACCGCCAAGATCACCCGCCGCCGTCCAGAGGCCTACGGCATCGAAGACCTCAATCCAGTGTCGTGGCAGGAAGAACTGTTCTGGCCGGTGGTGCGCAAACCCCAGGCCAGCCCTCAGCAAACGCCTGACAAAACCTTGGCTCAGTAAGCCGCGGTCGCCAGCCGTTCGCCGTGAGCGGCGGACGGCTTAGCTGCTCTGCGGCATTTCACCGTTGGCCAAGCGACGGTTGATATCCGCCACCACTTCCGGCAGCTCGGCGATGGTGTCGATGATGTAGTGCGGCCGGCTGGGCGCGAACAGCTCACCGATGCGTTGGCGCTGGGCGTCCAGCTCGTCGGCAGGCAAGGCTTGGTACTGCGCATACGTCAGGCCCAGGGCATTGCCGGAACAACTGAGCGCCACGGTCCACATACCGGCACTGCGGCCTTCAAGAATGCCCGGCCAGGTGTCGTCCACTTTCACGCACGCGGCGACGTCATTGATGCCCAAGGCGATGACGTTGGCCAGCGCCTGCGCCGGGTGCGGGCGGCCGTTGGGTACTTCATCGGTGGCCACAACATGGTCGGGCACAAAGCCATTCTGGCGCGCCAGCTCCACCACTTTTTCCATCACCACGGCTGGGTAACCGGAGCACGAGCCAATGGCCAGACCCGCTTTGCGCAAGTGCGCGACGGTTTCCAGCGCGCCAGGAATCAAGGCTGAGTGCAGGCCGATTTTCTCGATTTGCAGTGGCATGAAACGCTCGTAGATAGCGGTAACGTCGTCGTCCGTGGGGCGCTTGCCCAACGCGCGGACGAAGCGCTCGGCGATCGCCGGTTGGTCGCACAGGGTGCGGATGTGGTCCCACTTGCCCATGCCCATTGGGCCGCGCGCTTCCTCCAGCGATACCTGCACGCCGAATTCGGCGAAGGCCTCAACAAAGATTTGCGTCGGCGCGAACGAGCCGAAGTCGACCACGGTGCCGGCCCAGTCGAGGACCACGGCGGCGAGTTGACGAGGCGATTGGTAGTGCATGGTAGATCTCCGGTGTCGGGTGAAATAAGGCTCAGCTCAGCGCAGCCGAGCCGATGAAGTTCTGCCCACGGGCGCCTTTGCTGGCGGCCTCCAGCAGGGTTTTGGCTTGTTCGTCGCTGACGCCGTAATCGGCAAAGTCGGTTTTTACCGACAGGCTGTGCAAAAAGCGCCGCAAGCGCGCCTGGGCGCTGGGCAGGTCAGGGCCAAAAATGCGTTGCAAGGTGCGGTCGCGCTCGGCGTCCTGGCCCCAGGCCAGGCCCAGCACCAGCGGCAAGGTGAACGAGCAGGCGATGCCGTGTGGCAACCCGTGTTGCAGCGTCATTTCGTAGGAAATGGAATGGGCCAGCGCGGTCTTGGTGTTGGAAAACGCCATGCCGGCTTTCAGCGCCGCCAGCGCCATGCGCGAGCGCAACTCGCGATTGCCCAGGTCGTTTTGCAGCGCCGGCAAGCACTCAAGAATGTCTTCAATGGCGGCGATGGCGAAGGTGTCGGAAAGCGGATTGGCGTTGCGATTCCAGATGGCTTCCAGCGCATGGGACAAGGCATCCAGGCCGGTGGAAACCGTCACGCTGGCCGGCACACTGACCATCAACTGCGGGTCGATCAGCGCCACGCTGGGCCAGGTGCACGGCAGGTGCAGGGAATATTTCTTCTGCGCGCCAGCATCCCAGATCGTCGCCCATGGCGTGACTTCGCTGCCGGTGCCGGCGGTGGTCGGCACGGCAATCAGGCGCTTGCTGCGCGCCGGTTCGAACGGTTGACCACTGGCCAACAGCGCCAGCAACTCATCAAAGCGCCCTTGCTCGGTGCCGACGATCAGCGCCTTGGCGGTGTCGATGGCGCTGCCACCGCCCACGGCAATCACCGTTTCGCAGTGACCCGCTTGTTGCCAGAAGCGCTCGTACACCTGACGCAGTTGCGCCACGTCCGGATTGGGCTGCACGTCTTCCACCACATACACCAGGCGCTCGCCCAGCAGCGCCTGAATACGGGCCAATACGCCCAGCTGGCGAGCCTCGGGAAAAATCACCAAGGCCACGGTCTGCCCTTCGGTAAGGCCGGAGAGCAGCTCGATACTGCCCCAGCCAAAGCGGGTGTCGACCGGGTTATGGAAGCGCGAAACCATACAAACTCCTGAAGGTGATGAAGTTGGCGGCAAAGCACCGCCCTGCCCGACCTGCGCCGGGCGGAAAAAAGGGCTAACGATCAGTGACTGGCGCCGCGCTGGATGGCGTTGCGCAGGCGGCTGGACAGGGTGTCGGCGGCGACCACCATGACGGTGATGACGATGATGCAGGTGGCCGTTTCCGGGTACTTGAACAGCTTGAGGCTGCTGACCAGCTCAAAGCCCAGACCGCCGGCGCCGACCATGCCCAGCACCGTGGCCGAACGCAGATTCACCTCGAAGCGATACAGCACCACGGCGATCCAGGCGGTGACGACTTGCGGAAGTACGCCGAACACGATGATCTGCAACGGCCGCGCACCCGTGGCCTGCAACGCCTCGATCGGGCCTTGGTCGATTTCCTCAATGCTTTCGGCGAAAAACTTGCCGAGCATGCCGACGCCATGCACCGCCAACGCCAGCACCCCAGGGAATGGCCCAAGGCCCACTGCGGAGACAAAAATCAACGCCAGAATCAGCTCGTTAATGCTGCGCGTAATGTTCAAAAACTGGCGAGTGAGGTGATACAGCACCGGATTGCGGCTGAGGTTGCGCGCCGCCAGAAACGAGATCGGCACCGCCAACACCACGCCCAGCAGCGTGCCCCACAACGCGATTTGCAGGGTCTCCAGGGCGGGCGCCCAAAGACGCGGCAAAATGCTCAAGTCCGGCGGAAAAGTACGGCCAAGAAAGTCGCCGATTTGCGGCAAACCGGCGGCCAGTTCGGCCACGCTCAGTTGCGCGCCTTCGGCGCTCCAGTTCAGCACCAGCACGGCGACCAACACCATCGCGGCGGTGACCAACCAGCCGCGCGCGTTTTGCGGCGTATCGACGGTCCACTGGTATTTACGTGCCTGCATGGCGTCGCTCCGGTTAGTTGGCATACGGTCAATTGGCATAACGCACACGCAGGGCTTCGCCAGCCGATTCGGCCGGGTGCTCGGGCTCCTGGCCCGGGTAGATGCGGTGCAGATCGGCGTCGGTCATGCCGTGCGGACACCCGTCGTACACCATGCGGCCATGGGCCAGGCCGACGATGCGGTCGCCAAATTCGCGGGCGTAATCCACTTGGTGCAGGTTGCACACCACGGTAATGCCCAGTTCACGGGTCGCGTCGCGCAGGTATTGCAGCACCAGGCGCGCGGTTTTCGGGTCGAGGCTGGCCACCGGTTCGTCGGCCAAAATCACTTGCGGTCGCTGAGCCAGGGCACGGGCAATGCCGACGCGCTGCATTTGCCCGCCCGACAACGCATCACAGCGCTGCTGCGCTTTGTGCGCCAACTCGACCCGTTGCAAACACTGCATGGCCAGGTCGATGTCTTCGCGGCGAAATAGCTGCAGCACCGAAGCCAGGGTCGATACCGCGCCCAGGCGTCCGGTCAGTACGTTTTTCAGCACCGACAACCTCGGCACCACGTTGTGGTGTTGAAAAATCATCGCTACTTGCTGGCGCAAGGCGCGGGTGTCGCGACAGGTGACGGCGTCCATGCCGGCCACGCTCAGCTCGCCGGCATCGGCCTGAACCAGGCGATTCATGCAGCGCAACAAGGTCGATTTGCCGGCGCCCGACTGGCCGAGAATCACCACGAACTCGCCGGCCTGAATCTCCAGGTCTATGCCACGCAGCACGGCATTGCTGCCGTACTGCTTGGTCAATTGGCGGGCGCGGATCATTTCATGCCCTTGAGGTCGAGGTTCAGCACCTTGGCGGTCTCACGCACCACGTTGTAGGCGGCGTCGTCGGTTTTCTGGAAACCGTCCAATTGCCCCTGGTCACCCCATGGCACGTCTTTCATCGACGCCAACGCTGCTGCGACTTTCTGCTTGAGCGCTGGGTCCAGAGCCTTGCGCCAGACCATCGGCGATTCGGGAATCGGTTGCGACGTCCAGACCACTTGGAAGTCTTCGTTCTTGACGATGCCCTTGGCTACCGCGCCTGCGAGAATGCGGTCAGCAACGGCAGCGGCGTCGACCTTGTTGTTGGCCACGGCGAGGATGCTGGCGTCGTGCGAGCCGGAGAAAATTACCCGGGAGAACAGTTTTTCCGGGTCGTAACCGGCTTTTTCCAAACCGGCCTTGGGAAACAAATGGCCCGAGGCCGAGCTTGGGTCGACGAAGGCAAACGTGTGGCCTTTGAGGTCGGCCAGGTCGTTAATGCCGCTGCCTTTGCGCGCCAGAATCAAACTCTTGTAGGCGCTCTGCCCGGTCTTTTTGGTGACCGCTACGGCGAAGGCTTCCACGTCGGCCACCGAGGCCGCCAACACATACGAGAACGGGCCGAGGTAAGCGACGTCCAGCTTGCCGGCGCGCAGGGCTTCGATAATGCCGTTGTAGTCGGTGGCCACGAACGGCTCGACCGGCATGCCCAGTTGTTTCTCCAGCCCTTCGAGCACCTGTTTGCTGCTCTCGATCATGGCTTGGGAGTCTTCGGACGGAATCAAACCGATGGTCAGCTTTTCAGCCGCCTGGGCATTTGCGCCGAGCAACGGCAGCAACGCAAACCCGGCAATACGCAACAGCGAAGCGATAGAAGTCATGGCATTTCCAGCACGTGTGGTTGGGAAGTGAGCACAGGCTAGAAGCGTCACGTGACAGTCATACGATCAATTCAATATGGGTTTTTCCCGCTAACTATTGATGGAGGCTATGGATGTCTACCGCTCGAATTCGCGCGTTTCTGGCTGTGGCGCGGCACGGCAGTTTCAGCGCGGGCGCCCGCGCGCTGGGGCTGAGCCAGCCGACGCTGACCACCCAGGTGCAACAACTGGAGCGCCAATACGACGTCGAGCTGTTTCACCGCAAGGGGCGGCGCATTGAATTGTCCGCTGTTGGCCAGCAGTTGCTGCCCATCGCTCAACGCATGGCGCTGTTGGAACTGGAAGCGAACAACCTGCTGCATGACTCGGGCCGCCTGGACAGCGGCCAGTTGAAGCTGGGCGCGGTGGGGCCATTCCATGTAATCGAGATGGTCGACCACTATCGCCAGCGATACCCGCGCATCGACGTGTCGATTCGAGTCGGCAACTCGGCGCAGGTGCTGGCCGATCTGGAGCAATACGCCACCGACATTGCCGTGCTCGCCGGCCGCCACGACGACCCCAGCTTGAGCGCGGTGCATTACGCCCGCCACGCCATCATTCTGTTCGTGCACCACACCCACCCCTTCGCCCAGCGCGAAAGCGTGCCGTTGCAGCTACTTGAAGACCAGCCGCTGCTGCAGCGCGAAACCGGCTCGACCACCCGTTCGGCCCTGGAGCGCGCGCTTGCCGACGCCGGCGTCACGCCGCGCAAGGCCATGGAAATCGGCAGCCGTGAAGCGCTGCGCGAAGCGGTGGTGCGGGGCATCGGTATTGGCACGGTGTCTGAGGCCGAATTTATTCCCGACCCGCGCCTGCATGCGCTGCGTATCGAGGGCGATCCGGTGTTTACCGAAACCTATGTGTATTGCCTGGCGGAACGGCGCAGCAGCCGGTTGATTTCGTCGTTCTTCGACGCGATTCAACGCGCACCGACATAAGCCACCCGCACCGCACGATGCTGCTCACGCCACTGCGAGGGCGCCATGCCGTGATGGGATTTAAAGGCGCGGGAGAAGGCGGCCAAATCGTTGTAGCCCAGGGCATCAGCGAGCCGCGTGAGGTCCATGGTCGAGGCGTGCAAGTGCCAACTGGCCAGCTGCATTTTCACCGCCAGCACCAACTGCTTGAAGCTCAGCTGCTCGCTGCGCAAGCGGCGCTGCAAGGTACGCGGATGCAGGCCGAGCAAGGCGGCAATGTGGTCGAGCGTATGCAAATGCAGGCCGACGGTTTGGGTAATGAGGGTGCGCACCTGCATTTCCAGGTTGCTGTCCAGATCGTTCACCAGCTCGCGCAAGTAAGTGTTGATTCGCGCCTGTGCCTGGGTGGATAAAGGTTTCACCGGCAGCGCCATGATGCTTTCGGCAAATACCAGGCAATCGCGCTCCTGGTTGAACAGCACCTCGCAGCCAAAGTGCTGGCGGTAGGTTTTCACCGCCGCCACCGGGCTATGGCTGAACTCCACACGCAACGGCCGCACATCGCCGCCGGCACAGATTTCCCGCGCCAGGCGCGCGCACGCGGCGACCGCCATTTCCCGGTATTGCTGGGCGTGTTCGGCGCCATAGAAATGCTCGATGCGCTGCACATACACGCGCCCGCCGTGCTGCTGCAATCGCCAATGCTCGGCCTTGTTGTGCAAGGCGATATAACGCTGCGCGGCCGCAAAAGCCGCCTGCACATTGGGCTCGGCGCACAGCAAGGTGCCGAGCAAGCCCAACATGCTGATGCCTTGATGACTGGCGACGCGCAGGCCCAGATCCGGGCAACCCAAGCGCTCGGCAGCGGTGGCCAGCAGGTGAATGACCTGCTCGCTGCCAATCAGCCGATCGGCTTCGCGCAGCTGCGTCACGCTCAGCCCAACGTCGGCCAGCAGCGACGCCAGATCACCGCCCAACGCGGCCACTTCCTCTTCGAAGCCAAGCAAGCTGGCGCTGCGCAATTCATAACGGATGGTCATCGGCGGCTCCCGCAACGGAGAAAAGACGATGCCGAAATTGTCGTGTTATGACAAGGAAACGTGCATTCGGCGCCCTACTCTCGCATCACCACTTCCCCCTAAAACTACAAAAACAAGCAACGAGGTGATCCATGTTTGTCTACGACATCGTGATTCAGGGCGGCCGCTATTTCGACGGCACCGGCGCACCGTCAGCCATTCGCAGCGTGGCGGTGAAGGACGGCAAAGTGGTGGCCGTCAGTGCCACGCCGTTTGACGAAAGCCTCGCTGAACGCGTGATTGCCGCCCACGGCAAATGGGTGACGCCGGGCTTTATTGACAGCCACACCCACTACGATGCCGAACTGATCGTGGCGCCGAGCCTCAGCGAGTCGGTGCGCCACGGCGTGACCACCGTGCTGGTGGGCAGTTGTTCGCTGAGCATGGTCTGCTCCGCGCCGGAAGATGCTTCAGACATTTTCACCCGCGTAGAAACGGTGCCGCGCGACAAGGTGCTGCCGATTCTGCGCGCGCACAAAACCTGGACCACGCCGCGCCAATGGGTCGAGTTCATGGGCACGCTGCCATTGGGGCCAAACGTGGTGAGCTTTCTTGGTCATAGCGACTTGCGCGTGGCCGTGATGGGTTTGCACCGTGCCACCGATCGTCAGGTGCGGCCCAGTGAAGCGGAAATGAAGGAGATGGAACGGGTAATGGAAGAGGCGCTGGATGTCGGCTTTCTCGGCCTGTCCACCATGAGCCTGAAGTGGGACAAAATTGACGGCGACCGCGAATGGTCGAAAAGCCTGCCCAGCACTTACGCGCACTGGAGCGAAATTCGCCGCCTGAATGCTTTGCTGCGCCAGCGCGGCCGCGTTCATCAGGGCGCGCCGAACGCGGCCAACCCCTTGCAAGTGTTGCAGTACCTCGGCCAAGCCATGGGAGTGCTGCGCAAACCGCTGAAGACCACGCTGATTTCCATGCTCGATCTCAAGGGCAACAAGACCATCGCGCCCATGGCACGGCTGTCGGCCTGGTTCACCAATTTAATGGGCGGCGACTTCCGTTGGCAGCTCTTGCCAACGCCTTTCAAAATCTACGCAGACGGCATAGACGTGGTGCTCTTTGAGGAATTCGGTGCCGGCGAAATGGCGCTGAATCTTAAAGACGCCGTGGCGCGCAACGCACTGCTGGAAGATGAAAGTTATCGCCGCACCTTTCGCAAGTTCTACGCCGAGAAACTCTCGCCGCGTGTGTGGCAACGCGACTTCGGCGACGCGGTGATTCTCGACTGCCCGGACGAAAAACTGATCGGCCGTAACTTCGCCGACGTGGCCGTAGAGCGCGGCCTGCATGTGGTCGACTTGTTCCTCGACATGGTGGTGGCCTACGGCACGCAACTGCGCTGGTTCACCGTGATCGGCAATCACCGCAAAGACGTGCTGCGCAAGATGGTCTGCAACCCGAACACGCTCATCACCTTTTCTGACGCGGGCGCCCACCTGCGCAACATGGCGTTCTACAACCTGCCGCTGCGTTTGTTGAAACTGGTGCAGGAGAGTCACAACGAAGGCCGGCCGATCATGGCCGTCGAGCAGGCCATTCACCGACTGACTGGCGAACAGGCGGACTGGTTAGGTATCGATGCCGGACGTATCCGCGAAGGCGACCGTGCCGATATCGTGGTGCTCGACCCCCACGGGTTGCAGCAGGATCTGGAAAATGAAACCTGGGATGACATGCAAGGCTTCGGGATTCAGCGCATGGTCTGCCGCAATCCGGGTTGCGTGTCCCATGTGCTCATAAATGGCCGGCTGGCGGTGGATGACGAAGCGGTGGTAGCGCAATTGGGAACTGCGCCGGGTTACGGGCAATTCCTGGGAGCGCGCTGATAGTCAGCCAAACGACAGGTTCGACTCATCGGGTTGATAGGCCTCGTTTTCCAAGTCGATGAAATTGCTTAGCCGCACCGCGCCTTCGGGGAAGCGCACGATCACTTGCAACTGGCCACCCATGGCCTCGATATGCTGGCGCAACGTAGCCAGGTAAATGTCGGTGTAACGCTCCATTTTGTTCACGGCCGCCGGGGGCAGCCCGAGGTTTTTCGTCAGTGACTGCTGCGACTGGCCAATGGCGAGCATCACTTTGGCCGTGGCCTCGGCGCGTGCCTGGGAGGGCGGCAGCAGCTTGGTTCTGCGGGTGGAATACTTGCTGGTCATGAAGCGGGCTCGAGGCGAAATGAATTGATCGGCGAGCCTAGCCCATCGCCCTAGGCCAACATGAGTGCACGCGGACGGTAGTGAGGTGGGAACACTGCCCCCGTCGTGTATGAACTGGCCTCATTCATACGAGACGTCTCCGGGTTACGGCTGGTTAAGCGCCCCGTCATCGAGGTCAGCGAAGTTGCTGATGCGCACGGCGCCTTCGGGAAATCGCGCAATCACTTCCAACTGTCCGCCCATGGCCTCGATGTGGTTGCGCAGGGTGGAAATGTACATGTCAGTGCGCCGCTCCATTTTCGCGATGGAGGGCTGCTGAACATTCAACAGCTCGGCGAGCGACTGTTGGGACAACCCGCGCGCCTGGCGCAATTCGTGTAGCGGCATTTGCGCGAGCATTTCGCGCGTTTTCGCCTCGGCGCGAGCGCGCGCCTCGGGCGTCATGTTTTTACGCAGCTCTGAGTATTTGTTAGCCATGTATTGCGGTCTCCTTTTTCACCGTGAGCAGGTGCTTGTCGTAAAGCCGATCCGCCAGCGGAATGTTCGTGGCGTACCAGCGGTTATCACCTGTTTTGTCGCCGCCAACCAAGAGGATGACGCACCGCCTGGGATCAAATGCATACAAGCTGCGCAGTGGCCTGCCGCCTTGTTGGGTACGCATTTCGCGCATGTGTTTGTGGCGCGAGCCCGACACACCGCTGCTATGGGGGAAGCCCAGAAACGGCCCGCACTCAACCAGTAAACCGATCGAAGCGTCCAACGACTCCTGCTGCTTTTGCGACAACCCCTGCCACCACGCGCCGAATTCATCCGTGTATTCAACATCCCAAGCCATGGCGACTTTCCACCTTAATTTATATTCCGTCAATGGAATATTTTCTATTGAGTAAACCGTGCCATTGAGCCTGGACAACCGCAGCAAAAAAAACGAGCGCCTGTAGCGCGCAGTCAGGTGGGAAGACCGCCGCGCCATCGTCTGACGCAGCGCCAGAATTCAGCCATTCGCGCGCAAAAAAAACGCCCCCTTTGCCGCGAGAGCAAAGGGGGCACCGGGTGGTGCGGGGGCTTGATCAGCTATGCAGGTCGAAGCGATCCAGATTCATCACTTTCGTCCAGGCCGCAACGAAGTCCTTAACGAAACGGGCCTGGCCGTCGGCACTGGCATACACCTCGGCAATCGCGCGCAGCTGCGCGTGGGAGCCGAACACCAGATCAACGCGCGTACCGGTCCATTTCACCTGCCCTGTCTTGCGCTCGCGCGCTTCGAAGGTGGTGGCCGACGCCGGTTTCCATTCCACGCCCATGTCCAGCAGGTTGCTGAAGAAGTCGTTGGTCAGTACGCCCGGACGCGTGGTGAGCACGCCATGCTGGGCGCCTTCGACGTTGGCCCCGAGTACCCGCAAACCGCCAACCAACACGGTCATTTCCGGCGCGGTGAGCGTCAGCAACTGGGCTTTATCCACCAGCAGCGTTTCCGCCGACACGGTGTATTTGCCCTTCAGATAATTTCGGAAGCCATCGGCGATGGGCTCAAGGAAACCGAACGATTCCACGTCGGTCTGCGCTTGCGAGGCGTCCATGCGCCCGGGTGCGAACGGCACGCTGACGGTTTGCCCGGCGGCCTTCGCTGCTTGCTCAACGCCTGCGTTACCGGCCAGCACGATCAGGTCCGCCAAGGAAATTCGTTTGCCGCCGACCTGGCCGCCGTTGAATTCGCCCTGAATGCGCTCCAGCGTGCCCAACACCTGCGCCAACTGCGCCGGCTGGTTCACGGCCCAGGATTTTTGTGGTTCCAGACGCAGGCGTCCGCCGTTGGCGCCGCCCCGTTTGTCCGAACCACGGAAGGTCGACGCGGCGGCCCAGGCGGTGGACACCAGTTGCGCCACGCTCAAGCCCGAGGCCAGCACTTTGTCTTTCAGCGCCGCCACGTCGCTGGCATCGACCAGCGGATGATTCACCGCTGGAATCGGGTCTTGCCACAGCAGTTCTTCGCGCGGTGTTTCCGGCCCCAGATAACGGGCCAGCGGGCCCATGTCACGGTGGGTCAACTTGAACCAGGCGCGGGCGAATGCGTCGGCCAATAGCTGTGGATTTTCCAGGAAGCGGCGGGAGATTTTTTCGTAAGCCGGGTCGAAACGCAGCGCCAGGTCAGAGGTAAGCATGGACGGTGCGCGACGTTTGCTCGGGTCGTGGGCGTCTGGAATCTTGCCCGCCCCTGCGCCGCCTTTGGGTTGCCACTGATGGGCGCCGGCAGGACTCTTGGTCAGTTCCCACTCGAAGCCGAACAGGTTTTCCAGGTACTCGTTGCTCCAGCGCGTTGGCGTGGACGTCCAGGTCACTTCCAGACCGCTGGTGATGGTGTCGCCGCCTTTACCGCTGCCGAATGCGTTGCGCCAGCCCAAGCCTTGTTCTTCCAGGCCTGCGGCTTCCGGTTCCGGGCCCACGTTATCGGCGGGGCCGGCGCCGTGGGTTTTGCCGAAGGCATGACCGCCCGCGATAAGCGCCACGGTTTCTTCGTCGTCCATGGCCATGCGGGCGAAGGTTTCGCGAATGTCGCGGGCCGAGGCGACCGGGTCGGGATTGCCTTCCGGCCCTTCCGGGTTCACATAGATCAAGCCCATTTGCACGGCGGCCAGCGGGTTCTCGAGGTTGCGCTCCAGCTCACGGCCTTCTTGCTCCGGACGTTTTGCCGGCTCAGCCACCAGGTCGCCTTGGCCCGGCTCTTCCACTTCTTTGCTGGCTTTGCCGTAGCGTTTGTCACCACCGAGCCACACGGTTTCGGTGCCCCAGTACACGTCTTCGTCCGGTTCCCAGACATCGGCCCGGCCACCCGAAAATCCGAAGGTCTTAAAGCCCATCGATTCCAGCGCGACGTTGCCGGTGAGCACGATCAGGTCGGCCCAGGAAATGGCGTTGCCGTATTTTTGCTTCACGGGCCAGATCAGCCGACGCGCTTTGTCGAGGCTGACGTTGTCTGGCCAGCTATTGAGCGGGGCAAAGCGTTGCTGCCCGGAACCGGCGCCGCCCCGGCCATCGCCCGTGCGGTAGGTGCCGGCGCTGTGCCAGGCCATGCGCACGAACAGCGGGCCGTAATGGCCGAAGTCGGCCGGCCACCAGTCTTGAGAGTTGGTCATCACGGCTTCGAGGTCGCGTTTGACCGCGGCGAAGTCGAGGTTTTTGTAGGCGCTGGCGTAGTTGAAGTCTTCCCCCAGCGGATCGGATTTTGCCGAGTGTTGATGCAGCACTTTCAGGTTCAACTGATTGGGCCACCAATCACGGTTAGTGGTGCCGCCGCCAGCGGCGTGGTTGAACGGGCATTTTGATTCAGTCGACATGGTGTTCTTCCTTAATAAGGTCGAGTAATCCGGCTTCAGCCAATGTGGCTACGAACGCTGACACACAGGTTCGGTGTGGTCGGGGCGGGCCTGGGGTCGTTACCGCATCGGAGCGGCGGGGCGAGGCTCTGGGTCCCCTCATCAGTGAAACGGCGCCGCAACGACACGGCGCAGTGCAAGACTAGCCGTGTATGGGAGGAGGTCTAATAGAGCCTATGTGCTGTGTTGATAGCGTGGCTCTGTCAGGCGCATTCAATTGCCCCCGACAAAGCCACCGGCGCCCGCCTTGCGCGGGCGCCACGCATCAGTTGAACAGCTTCGAGAAGAAGCCTTGCTTGTCGTCGTCTTCTTTGGCGGGCTTCTTCGGCGGTGCGGCCTGGGCGACCACCGGCTTGGTGGGATCTACAAACGTGCCGGCCAACAGACTCTGCGCCTGGCTAGCCGCGCGCTGGCCACTGCGCAGCGCGCCTTCCAGTGTTCCGGGATACAAGGCGTCGGTGTGCTCACCGGCAAACACCACACGTTGCAGCGGTTGTTCCCACAAACGCCAGTTGCGCGTCAGTTGGCCGGGGCCGTAGGCCAGGTACGAACCGCCAGTGGAAGGGTCGGTGCTGTAGCGCTTGATTTCATAGCCGGTGAACGCGCCACGCGCTTTCGGGTAGAACGCGTGCAGGCGAATCAGCACCTGATCGACCATCTGTTTGTCGCCAAATGCTTGCAGCACGCGGGCGTTGTCGCCCGACAGGTTGATCACCACATTGGCGCCGCCTTTTACCGCGGGCTCGATCCACAACATGCCCAGCCCCTGGTCGGTGAAGATTTCACCGGACAGCCGCGCCTTGCTCTCCCACACCGGGGTTTTGAACTTGAGCATGATCTGGTCGCGCCAGCCGTAGTTGGTGCCTTTGATGGCCCCAAGGTGCGCCGCGTCCAGCGCCGGGGTCAGCTGAATTTGCGCCAGGGCTTTGAGCGGCACGGCCAGCACCACGTAGTCGGCGCTGTAACCGACGCTGCCCACTTTTACCGTGGCGCCGTCTTTGTCCTGGCTGATGGCCGAGACCTTGGCGTTGGTTTTGATGGTTTTGATTTGCTTGAGAAACGCCGCCGCCAGCACCTGGCTGCCACCCGGCAAGCGCGCGGCCCGCAGGTCGCGGTCGTCGACGCCACGATAAACGCGGGTTTGCTGGGCGAAGTAAAGCAGCGACAGGCGTGACGGTTCGTCGTAGCGCGAGCGAATGCGTTGGTTGACCAACAAGCGCGCGGTGGTCGGCAGCGCGAGTTTGTCGAGCCACTTGGCGACGGTGATCTGGTCGAGCGCGAACAGGGTGTTGTTGGCGGCCGGGTTCATCGGATCGGCAATGGACGCTGCCAGGTCGTCCAGACTTTTGTCGAAACGCTTGAGGCCTTCGGCGGTTTCCGGCTGTTTGGTGGCCAGGTCGGCGGCGGTGAAGTAGTCGCCGTTAATCAGGTAGCTGGGGTTACGCACGAACTCGGGCGCGGGCAGGGTCTGCAGTTTGAAGGTGTCGATGTAACCGTTGAGGGTGGGCTGCACTTTCTTGCCGGCAATCCATTCGCTGGTGGCCAGGCCCGAACGCCCGCCAATGCTCGGTTTGGCTTCTAGCAACGTAACCTGCCAGCCCTTTTGTTGCAGCTCGTACGCGGCGGTCAAACCGGCCAACCCGGCGCCCACCACAATGGCCGTGGGTGGCTTGGTGGCCGCCGGCTTGTCGGCGGCAATTGCCGCCACGCTGAACACACCCATTGCCAGCAGCGCCAAGGCGCGCAAACCGGTTCGCAACATACAACCACTCCTTACATCCGTTCCGCAGGCAGCGGAACGCTCTTAGATGGCGCGCAGAATACGCCGCCCCCCGCCAAGGAACCAGCCAAGTCCGTCGCCTTGAAAACGCGTGGGCGGTTTGCAGTTGTTCACCGGCGCGCCATTGCATAGGCTGCAGTCCTGCTTTGCGTGCCCAGCCTCTGCCTGGCCGCGTCTGTACAGCTGTCTTGACTGCCTGGAGTTTCGAATGAGCCTGAATAATCAGTGGATGCAACGCGACCTGGCGGTGCTCTGGCACCCCTGCACGCAAATGAAAGATCACGAGCAATTGCCGCTCGTGCCGATCAAGCGTGGCGAAGGCGTGTGGCTCGAAGACTTCGACGGCAAACGCTACCTCGACGCGGTCAGTTCCTGGTGGGTCAACGTGTTTGGTCATGCCAATCCGCGTATCAACCAGCGCATCAAAGACCAGGTCGACCAACTGGAGCATGTGATTCTCGCGGGCTTCAGCCATCAGCCGGTGATTGAATTATCCGAGCGCCTGGTCAAGCTCACACCGGCGGGCCTGGACCGTGTGTTTTACGCTGACAACGGGTCATCCGGCATCGAAGTCGCCTTGAAGATGAGCTTCCACTTCTGGCGTAACAGCGGCCTGGAGCGCAAGAAACGCTTCGTTACGCTGACCAACAGCTACCACGGCGAAACTATTGCGGCGATGTCGGTGGGCGACGTGGCGCTGTTCACCGAAACCTACAAATCCCTGTTGATGGACACCATCAAGGTGCCTAGCCCCGACTGCTACCTGCGCCCAGAAGGCGTGAGTTGGGAAGAACATTCGCGGGTGATGTTTGGCCAGATGGAACAGGCGCTGGCCGAAAACCATCAGGACGTTGCCGCCGTGATTATCGAGCCGCTGATTCAGGGCGCCGGCGGCATGCGCATGTACCACCCGGTGTACCTCAAACTGCTACGCGAAACCTGCGACCGCTACGGCGTGCACCTTATTCACGATGAAATTGCCGTGGGCTTTGGCCGCACCGGCACGATGTTCGCCTGTGAGCAGGCGGGCATCGCGCCGGACTTTCTGTGTCTGTCCAAAGCGCTCACCGGCGGCTACTTACCGATGGCCGCCGTGCTCACCAGCGAGGCGATTTATCAAGGCTTCTACGACGACTACCAAACCCTGCGCGCCTTCCTGCATTCCCACACCTATACGGGCAACCCGCTGGCGTGCGCGGCGGCTTTGGCCACGTTGGATATTTTCGAGCAAGACAACGTGATCGAAGCCAACCGCGCTCTCAGTGCACGCATGGCCAGTGCCACGGCGCATCTGGTGGACCATCCGCACGTGGCCGAAGTGCGCCAGACCGGCATGGTGCTGGCCATTGAAATGGTGCAGGACAAAGCCAGCAAAACGCCTTACCCGTGGCAAGAGCGCCGGGGTTTGAAAGTGTTCCAACACGCGCTGGAACGCGGCGCCTTGCTGCGGCCCTTGGGCAGCGTGGTGTATTTCCTGCCGCCGTATGTGATTACCCCGGAGCAGATCGACTTTCTCGCCGAAGTCGCCAGCGAAGGCATCGATATCGCCACCGCAACGAAAACCTCCGTGCCCGTCAGCGGCCGCCACCCCAACTTCCGCGATCCGGGTTAATAGCTCGATTCTCTACTCACCATCAATCCGCCCCCTCTGCCCGCTCGCGGGCGAGGGTTTTCGTTCCCAAAGTGCGCATCTGCGTAACGCCCCGCTCCAAAACGTGACGAACGCCTTCACCGACCCAGTCCCGCTAATTTCTCTTTAATCCTTAATAATCAATCAGATAGAGCCTTAACCCAGCATTGGCCCGCATTCTGCATTCGTTGGCTTTATGGATAATTGGATCCAAAAAACCATGCGAGCACTGCGATGCACATCGTCCCCTCCTACGCCGAACGCAAACCCATGACCGCCGAAGAAGAGGCTTACAGCTTTCTTCTCAACGCGATTTGCACCGGCCACTACCGCACGGGCGACCGTCTGGTGTCGGAAGAAATTGCCAGCGAAATCGGTATGAGCCGTATGCCCGTGCGCGAAGCGTTTCGTCGCCTGGCGGCCGAGGGTTTGGTGACCATGCGCCCTAACCGCGGCGCCGTGGTCAGCGGCTTGAACCTGGACGAGATACACGAAGTGTTCGACATGCGCAGCGCCCTCGAAGGCTTAGCGCTGCGCGTGGCGGTGCCGAAAATTACCGAGCGCCATTTGAACCGGCTTGAACGCCTGCTCGATGAAATGGACGAGTGCCGCGACGACAGCGCCGAGTGGGTCGGCCGGCACCGCGTGTTCCACGAATACCTGTGCAGCCTCAGCGAGCGGCCCCGGCTGATGCGCCAGATCAGCGCGCTGTATTCAGTCATCGAACCGCCCATGCGCCTGTGGCTGCAACATGCACAAGCGCCCAGCGCCCGCGAAGAACACAGTGAAATACTCGACGCCATCCGCAGCGGCGACGCCGCGCTGGCCGAGCGGGTGTTGCGTGAACACATTGAAGGCACCGTGCCGGAACTGGCGCGGTTTCTGGAACAGATGAACCCAATGTAGGAGCGAGCTGGCTCGCGAAGCAGGCGCTGCAGTTTGTCGCTGAATCGCACCACTTCTTTCGCGAGCAAGTTCGCTCCTACGGCCCCCTTTTCTCCTCGTCGTAACAGAAGGAATTACCCGCATGAGCCTGCGCCTTTCCGTTTCACGCACACTGCTGGGCGCGTTCTGCGCCCTGGCGATTCTGCCGGCCACCCAGGCGGCGGAGCAGACGATTCGCTTCTACAACTGGTCCGATTACATGGGCCCGGACACCCTGAAGAATTTTGAAAAAGACAGCGGCGTGCCGGTGCAATACGACGTCTTCGACACCAACGAAATGCTCGAAGCCAAGCTGCTGTCCGGGCACTCCGGCTATGACCTGGTGGTGCCGTCCAGCCAGTTCCTGCCCAAGCAAATTCGCGCCGGTGCCTACCAGCCTTTGCAGCGCGAACTGCTCACCAACTGGAAGCACCTCGACCCGCGCCTGATGCAGCGTCTGGAAGAAGCCGACCCTGGCAACAAATACGCCGTGCCGTACATGTGGGGCACCTTGGGCATTGGCTACAACGTGGAAAAAGTGCGCGCCGCGCTGGGCGCCGATGCGCCCGTCGATTCCTGGGCACTGGTGTTCGATCCGGCCAACCTGGCCAAGCTGAAAAGCTGCGGCGTGGCCATGCTCGATGCGCCGGTAAAAATCATTCCGCAAGCCATGCATTACATGGGCATGAACCCCAACAGCACAAACGCGGACGACTACAAAAAAGCATCGGCGCTGCTGCAAAAACTGCGGCCGTCGGTGACCTACTTCAGCTCGTCGAAATACACCACGGACCTGGCCAACGGCGACATCTGCGTGGCCATTGGTTATTCCGGCGACGTGATGCAGGCGCAAACCCGGGCCAAGGATGCCGGCAAAAACGTCGACATTCGCTACGTGATTCCCAAGGAAGGCGCCAACCTGTGGTTTGACATGATCGCCATTCCGAAAGACTCGACCAACGCCAAAAACGCCCATGCGCTGATCAACTACTTGCTGCGCCCGGAAGTGATTGCGCCGGTTAGTGACTATGTCGGCTACGCCAACCCGAACAAGGACGCGACTGCCCTGCTCAGCCCTGCCGTGCGCGACAACCCCGGCATTTACCCGAGCGATGAAGTCATTTCCAAGCTGTTCGTGTCGGCCGACTTGCCGCCTGCGATCCAGCGCGTCATCACTCGCGAGTGGACACGAATCAAGTCCGGCAAATAAGCGGACGCCGTTTTGACCTTTTATGAGTTCTGCCCATGTTGAAATTTTCTGCCCATGAATACCCCTACGCCTCGCAACGCCAGAGCGTGTTCGCCAAGCGCGGCATGGTCGCTGCCTCGCAGCCTCTGGCCGCCGAGGCCGGTATCGCCATGCTGCGCCAAGGCGGCAACGCCATCGACGCCGCCATCGCTACGGCGGCGGCGCTCACGGTGGTTGAACCCACTGGCTGCGGCATTGGCGGCGACGCCTTTGCCCTGGTGTGGGTTAAAAACCAGCTGCACGGTCTGGATGCCAGCGGCCATGCGCCGCAAGCGTTGAGCATCGAGGCCATGCAGGCGGCGGGGCATGAAAAAATGCCGGTGTATGGCTGGGCGCCGGTGACGGTGCCGGGCTGTCCGGCGGCATGGGCAGAACTTTCCCGGCGCTTTGGCCGGTTGCCGTTTGCAGACCTGCTGCAACCGGCCATCGAGTTGGCGCGCGACGGTTTTCCGGTGTCGCCGGTGGTCGCGCATCAATGGCAAACCGCGTTGGACGAATACACCCCCGAGCGCCAGCCCGTGTTGGAAAGCTGGTTCTCGACCTTCTTGATCGACGGCCGCGCGCCTCAGGCGGGCGAGCTGTTTCGCAACCCGGCACAAGCTGAAACGCTGGCCGAACTGGCCGCCACAGGGTGCGAAAGTTTCTATCGCGGCACCATTGCCCAGCGCCTGGCTGCGCATTCAGAGGCCACCGGCGGCTACTTGCTCGCCAGCGATCTGAGCGGTTACCAAGCCAAGTGGGTTGAACCGATAAGCGTGAATTACCGAGGCGTGGATGTCTGGGAAATTCCCCCGAGCGGCCAAGGCCTGATTGCCTTGATGACGCTGAAAATCCTCGAAGGCTTTCAGTTCGACCAGCGCGACAGCCAGCTCACCTGGCACCGCCAATTGGAGGCCATGAAATTGGCCTACAGCGACGGCCTGCACCACATCACCGACGCCGAGCACATGCGCGTGGCGGTCGAGCAACTGCTGAGCCCCGGCTACATCGAGCGCCGTCGCGCGCAGATCAGCGACCGCGCCCAACCGCCGCTGCACGGCGACCCGCACACCAGCGGCACGGTGTACCTGGCCACGGCCGATGCCGAGGGCAACATGGTGTCGTTTATCCAAAGCTGCTACCACGGCTTCGGTTCTGGCGTGGTGCTGCCCGACAGTGGCATCGCCCTGCAAAATCGCGGCTCGGAATTCAGCCTCGACCCCGGCCACGCCAACAGCCTGGCGCCCGGCAAGAAAACCTTTCACACCATCATCCCCGGCTTTCTCAGCAAAGACGGCCAAGCCCTCGGGCCGTTTGGCGTCATGGGCGGCTATATGCAGCCGCAAGGCCACGTGCAAATGGTGATGAACCTGGTCGACTTCGGCCTTAACCCTCAAGCCGCACTGGACGCCCCGCGCTGGCAATGGCTGGGCGAGATGAAAGTTGGCATCGAACAGGGCGCCTCGCGCGACCTGGCGTTTGCCTTGGCGCGGCGCGGGCATCAGGTGGAAATCGCCCACGACCTGACCGACTTCGGTCGCGGCCAGATCATCCTGCGCGACCCGAATACGGGCGTGCTGTGCGGTGGCACAGAACCGCGGGCGGATTCGCATATTGCTGTGTATTGAGAATGCGTAGCGCCGGATTCCACCCCTGTAGGAGCCACCTTGGTGGCGAACCCTGCAACGGCATTCTCGATGGATGTTTGCAGGGTTCGCTAGCAAGCTAGCTCCTACAATGCCGAACCAAAAAAAGCGGGCGCACGCCGAAACGTGAACCCGCCAAAGCACTGCTTACCTAGTCTGTTGCGGCGCGGTTATTCCTGGATGTACACCACATGCGTGTGGGTGAACTCATACAGGCCGTGCTTGCCATCTGCACCGCCGATACCGGATTTACGCGTGCCGGCATGGAAGCCCTGCATGGCTTCGAAGTTCTCGCGGTTGATGTAGGTTTCGCCGAAGTCGATTTCGCGACTGGCTTTCATCGCGGCGCTGAGGTTGCGGGTGTAGAGCGAGGAAGTCAGGCCGTATTCGCTGTCGTTGGCCAGGGCGATGGCTTCGTCGAGGTCGTCGACAATTTGCACCGGGAGCACCGGGCCGAAAATTTCCTTGCGCATGATTTCCATGTCAGCGGTGCAGCCAGCCAGCACGGTCGGCTGGTAGTGGAAGCCCTTGCCAAGATCGGCCACCGCGCCGCCCGTGATGATCTGCGCGCCTTGCCCGCTAGCCGTTTTGACCATTTGCGCGACCTTGTCGAGGCCGATCTGGTTCACCAGCGGGCCCATGTCCAGGTCCGCCTCGGCCGAGGGATCGCCGTACTTGGTGGCGGCCATGGCGCTGGCAAGTTTGTCGATAAATTGGTCGGCCACTTTGCGCTCGACATACACCCGCTCGGCGCAGTTGCACACCTGCCCGGTGTTGATCACCCGCGAGGCGGTAATGGCGTTTACCGCCAGTTCCAGGTCGGCGTCGGCCAGCACAATAGCCGGCGCCTTGCCGCCCAGTTCCAGGTTGAGTTTGGTGATGTTCGGCGCGGCAGCGGCCATGATGCGCGAGCCGGTGGCGACGCTGCCGGTGAAGCTGATGAGGTCGATACCGGCGTGGCTGGTCAGCGCATGGCCGACGCCGGCGCCCGTGCCGCTGACGACGTTGAATACGCCCGTGGGCAGATCGGTTTCCGCCACCAGGCGGGCGAATTCGAAGCAGTTGATCGGCGTTTCTTCGCTGGGCTTGATGACGATGGTGTTGCCGGTAATCAGTGCCGGCGCCATCTTGCGAGCGATCAGAAAGAACGGGAAGTTCCACGGCAGAATGCCGGCCACCACGCCCAAGGGTTTGCGTTGCAGGAAGATGTGTTCACCGGCGCGGTCGCTGGTTAGCACTTCACCTTCCAGGCGGCGCGCCCACTCGGCCATGTAGTCGAGGTAGTCGGCAGTGAAGTTCACTTCCACCATCGCCAGGCCCGGCACCTTGCCCTGCTCCTGGGTGATGATGCGCGCCAGGCGCTCGGCGTTGTCGCGCACTTTCTGGGCGATGCGGCGCAGGTAGCCGGCGCGTTCGATAGCCGGTTTGGCCGCCCAGCCTTTTTGCGCTTTGCGCGCGGCGGCGATGGCCCGTTCCACTTGTACATTTGTGGCTTGCGGCACGCGGGCCAGCAGCTCGGCGTTGGCCGGGTTGAATACTTCGATCAGTTCTTCGCTGCCGATAAAGGAATTATCGATGTAGTTCTCGTAGGTAACGATGCTGCTCATGCGTTCTCTCCTGTCCACGCATCGGCCCGCCGGGGCGAGCGTCTGCGTGGTGACGGGTTTACGGATTAGTTGCTGGCGGTTTTCTTCGCGGCGGCCTGCTGTTCTTGCAAGTCATAGGCGCGCTTGATCAGGTACTGGTGCACCGCTTCGGCTTGCTGAATGTCGAGGTGCCCCTGGAACGACGGCATGCCGTCCGGAATGCGCCCGCCGTAGACGATGCCAAGGAAGCGCTCGTGGTTTTCCTTGCTCAGGGTGCGCAGGTCCGGCACTACACCGCCGCTGATGGCGTTGATGCCGTGGCACTGCGAGCAACTGGCGTTGAACAGTTCGCGCCCCTGGTCGATTTGCGCGGTGGTGCCGGTCAGCTCAGGTGGCTCGGGTTTGCGGTCGGCGAAGCGGTCGTTCAGCTCAGGCAACTTGGCGGTGCCGCCGAGTTTGTAGGTGAGCACTTGCGCGTTCGGTTTCACCCCGGCACGCAGCGACAACGCGCCCGCGAAGGTCGAGAACGCGCCACCCCAGCCGGCCATGAAGGTTACGTATTGCTCGCCGTCCACTTCATAGGTCACCGGTGCGGCCATTACGCCGGTGTTGGCCGGTTGCTCCCACACCTTCTTGCCCTTGTCGGCAGTGTAGGCCACCACGCGGCCATTGGCGGTACCTTCGAACACCAGGTTGCCAGCCGTGCTCAGCGTGCCGCCGTTGAAGATGGTGGTGTACGGCACTTCCCACGCGGCCTCTTGCTTGACCGGGTCCCAGGCGATGAGTTTGCCGGTCCAGGTGTCGGCGATCTTGCGCAGGCCCTCGGGGTCCTCGGGCATCATGCCGGTGTTCACGTCGAGCTGATAAATGCTCTTGAACTTGGAGCGCGGCGGCGCACCGTCAACGTCCTGGTACATGGCCGACATGATGTGCGCCGGAATGTACACAAGCCCGGTGGTGGGGTTGTACGACATGGGCTGCCAGTCGTGCGCGCCCCAGAACGCCGGCTGGATCAGACGCGCTTTTTTCTCGGGGTCTTTCCAATATTCGGCGACTTTCTCGTTACGAATCGGCCGGCCGGTTTTCATGTCGATGCCGGTCGCCCAGTTGATCGGAATGAAGTTCTTGGCGGATAGCAGCTCGCCGGTTTCACGGTCGATGACGTAGAAGAAACCGTTCTTCGGCGCCTGCATCAGCACCTTGCGTTTCTTGCCGTTGAGTTCCAGGTCCACCAGCATGATGTGCTGCGTGGCGGTGTAGTCCCAGGCATCGCCGGGGGTGGTTTGGTAATGCCAAACGTACTCGCCGTTGTCCGGGTTGATGGCGACGATGGAGGACAGGAACAGGTTGTCGCCCTTGCCTTCGCTGCGAATGCGCGGGTTCCACGACGAGCCGTTGCCCACGCCGATGTACAGCAGGTTCAGCTCGGGGTCGTAGGACATCGAATCCCACACCGTGCCGCCACCGCCCTGCTTGACGTAATTGTCGCCAAACCAGGTTTTCGCGGCGATTTCCATGCCTTTGCCCTTGGGCATTTCTTTGGGGTCGCCGGGCACGGTGAAGAAGCGCCAGTCTTGCTTGCCGGTCTCGGCGTCGTAGGCGGTGATATAGCCGCGCACGCCAAACTCGGCGCCGCCGTTGCCGATGATGACCTTGCCTTTGACGATGCGCGGTGCGCCGGTGATGGTGATGCTGCGGCTGGGGTCGGTGCGGGTGTCGACGCTCCAGACTTTTTGTCCGGTCTTGGCATCGATGGCCTCTAGACGGCCGTCGAGCACGCCGACATAGACTTTGCCATTCCACACCGCCACGCCTCGGTTCACCGCGTCGCAGCAGGCTTCGCCCGCGCGGGAGCGGTCGGATTGCGGGTCGTATTTCCACAGCAATTTGCCGTTACGAGCGTCGAGGGCATAAACGATGGAGAACGGCCCGGTGGTGTACATCACGCCGTCGACGATGATCGGCGTGGCTTCCACGCCACGGTCGATGTCCAGCTTGTAGCTCCAGGCGAGGCCGAGTTTGTCGACGTTGCCGTCGTTGATTTTCTTCAGCGGGCTGTAGCGTTGTTCGTCGTAAGTACGGCCGGTGGTCATCCAGTTGCCGGGCTCGCTGTCGGCCGCGCTGATGCGCGCGCCATCGACGGCGGCGGGTTTGTCTGTCGCCAGGGCGTGGCCGCTAATGGCCGCACTCAGAAGCAGGGAAGCGAATAGGCACCGCTGCAGGCCAATCTGATTCATCGTGGAATCTCCAGTTCTTATTAGAAGCCGCAGCGTCGCGCTGCTGACGAAAGGGACTGGAGCAACGGCTGTGCCAGCGCTGCCATACCGGCTTGCAGCCCAAGCAGGCCGCGGCTTGCAGCAAACTGACGTGACGAGGCTGGTGCGGGCAGGTGTCGCAGCGGCGCAACAGGTGGTGCGACAGGTGTCGCAGGGGATGAGGGGTTTTCGGCAGCCCTGGCCCGGCCAGCCGCACCGCGCGGCCCGAACAATTTGCGTCGGCCGCGTGCCAGAGATTTTTTTATCTTCTACGCTTCAGGAACATTTTGCGGTGCCGACCTAAAAGCAAACGGAATGCACATCTAACGCGCGGGTAACACAGCATGTTCAATAAGCAGCTCAAAGAACGACTGGCCGAACTTGAAGAAGAAGTGGCCCGCAGCCGGCAAATCAAGCAGTCGCTCTATGACGAAATGCTGGTGCTGGAAGTTGATACGAGCGGTCGCATCATCAAAGCCAACGAAAATTTCCTGAAAGAAATGTTCTACCGCGCCGACCAGTTAATGGGGCGCGCGCTTGACGAGTTTTTTCCCGATAGTTTCCGCAGAGAAGAGAACTACCGGCGCATCAAACAAGCGCTGCAAGTTGGCGATCATTTGGTCGGGGCTTTCCGGTTGCTGCGGGGCAACGGCGAAGAAGCCTGGCTGCGCATAATTTTTCAGCCGATTCGCAACAGCCACGCCAAATTAGTGAGTTTTGGTCTGTACGCAAACGACCTGACCCGCACTATTGAAACCTCCAAAGAACATGAAGGCATCATCAACGCCTTGCTGCGCTCTACTGCCGTGATCGAGTTCAACCTCAAGGGCGAAGTCATCACCGCCAACCCCAACTTCCTCAACGCCATGGGCTACAGCCTTGAGCAGATCAAGGGCAAACACCACGCCATGTTCTGTGATCCGCAGGAAGTGAATAGCCCGGGTTACAAAGACTTTTGGGCCAAGCTCAATCGCGGCGAATACGTGGCCAGCCGCTTCAAGCGCGTGGATGCCATGGGCCGCCCGGTGTGGCTGGAAGCGTCGTACAACCCGGTGCATGACGCTCATGACCATTTGTACAAAGTGGTGAAATTCGCCACGGTTATCTCCGATCAGGTTAACCAGGAAATCGCCGTCGCCGAGGCCGCCAACATTGCTTACAGCACCTCGCAGCAAACCGACCTGAGCGCGCAGAAAGGCGCCTCCGTGGTGCAGCAGACGGTGGACGTGATGCGCCAGATTACCCAGCAGGTTCAGGAAGCGGCCGAAGGCATTGAGGCATTGGATAAACAGTCGCAGCTGATCAGCTCCATCATCAAAACCATCAGCGGTATCGCGGGCCAGACCAACCTGTTGGCGCTGAACGCAGCCATTGAAGCTGCGCGCGCGGGTGAGCAAGGGCGTGGTTTTGCCGTGGTGGCCGATGAAGTTCGCTTACTGGCCGGCCGCACCAGCCAGGCCGCGGAAGAAATTGTTGAAGTGGTGCAGAAAAACCAGCAATTGGCACAGACGGCAGTGGGCAGTATGGCCAGCAGCCGGCAACAAGCCGAACAAGGCTTGGGCCTGGCGAATGAAGCCGGCGCGGTTATTGTGGAGATTCAAGACGGCGCGCAAAAAGTGGTGGATGCCATTGGCCAATTCGCCAGCCAATTGAAGAACTGAAACCGTGACACCCGGCGGCGCTAATAACGCAGCGTCAATCCGCTTCGTTTAAACCAGACGGAGCGTTATTGGATTGACGCGTTTAGCGCCCCACCCAACAACACCATTAAGTTGTGCGTGCCGT
Organism: Pseudomonas sp. AC229; assembly: GCF_979254655.1. Classification (NCBI taxonomy): domain Bacteria; kingdom Pseudomonadati; phylum Pseudomonadota; class Gammaproteobacteria; order Pseudomonadales; family Pseudomonadaceae; genus Pseudomonas; species Pseudomonas sp. AC229. Next base: position 88,740 of record NZ_CEEDHK010000013.1, on the reverse strand, counting down.
TTCCCAACTTAGGTGGGGAACTTGGCTAACGTTCTGGTGAATGTCGCTTAATCATTTTCAGCGCATAGATTTTTAATTGCGCCTGACTATAATCTTCCCCACGACGGAATACCGTCGACCTGCTGGAGATCCCAGCCAGTCAATCCAAGCAGTTGATTTAGCTAGACTTTTAATCAATCACACTCATAAAACCAGGCGGAGCCTTGCGCTCCCCGGTGCCGGCCGCTGATGCAGCGCATGCCAGAACGCAGACGGCCAGGCCTTAACCACGAGCAGAGGCACGACGTGACCAAAGACGAACTGCGCGCCGAACTTGAGCGCCAGGCGCAGCGTTATACGGAAGTTTATGGCGGAGAAGTTGTGACCTATGCCGCCCAGCCGGAACCTGAACGCAAGCCATGGCGCAAACGCTCCAATGTCCTCGATCAAGCGTTTGAGCGAGAAATGGAAAAGATTGAAAAAGAACATCAAGCCCGTCTGGAGTCGGTTAAAGACACCGACGTTTAAGGGCGCACCTTTATAAAGTGCGCCAATAAACAAGTGCTTCAGCGGCGTTTCTTTCCAAGTAACGAACCCAACAAGCCACGCACCAACTCGCGACCAATTTGATTGGCCGCTTGCCGTGCTGCGCTTTTCAACGCCTGTCCGGCGACACCGCCGAGCAACTCGCCTGCCATGTCGGCGAAGCTGCCACCGCTCTTGCCTGCATCCACAGGCGGCGCGTTTTGCGCTTCGCTACTGGCGGCGGCACGCGTGGTGAGACGCTCGTAGGCAGACTCGCGGTCGATGGGTTTGTCGTAGCGCCCGGCTTGCGGCGACTGACGAATCAACCCGGCGCGCTCAGCTTCGGTAAGCGGCCCGATACGCGACTGCGGCGGCGCAATAGCCACGCGCTGCACCAGGGCCGGCGTGCCCTTCTCTTCCAGCGTACTGACCAACGCCTCACCAATGCCCAGTTCAGTCAGCACGCTCAAGGTGTCGAACGCCGGGTTACTACGGAAACCATCGGCAACCGCTCGCAGCGATTTCTGCTCTTTGGCCGTGAACGCGCGCAAGCCGTGCTGAATGCGCAGCCCCAATTGCGCCAGCACGTCGTCTGGCAGGTCGCTCGGCGACTGGGTGACGAAATACACGCCGACGCCTTTGGAACGAATCAGCCGCACCACCTGCTCCAACCGTTCTTGCAGGGCCTTGGGCGTGTTGGCGAATAACAGGTGAGCTTCGTCGAAAAACAGCGCCAGCAATAGTTTGTCGGCGTCGCCGCGCTCGGGCAGTTGCTCGAACAACTCGGCCAGCAGCCACAGCAGAAAGGTGGCGTATACCTTGGGTGCTTCATGTACCAGGCGGCTGGCATCGAGCAAATGAATGCGGCCACGGCCGTCGGCGTCGGGGTGAAGAATGTCTTCCAGCTGCAGCGCCGGCTCGCCAAACAAGGCGTCGGCGCCCTGCTGTTCCAATACCGCCAGCCGGCGCAACAGCGCCTGACTGGAGCCGCTGGTAAACAACGCGCTGTCATCGCCGAGCAGTTGCGGGTGCTCTTTGAGGTGATTGAGCATGGCTTTGAGGTCTTTCAAATCCAGCAGCAACAAGCCTTCACGGTCGGCCACTTGAAAGGTGGCGTAGAGCGCGGCTTGCTGGCTGTCGCTCAGCTCAAGCAGGTTGCTCAGCAGCAGCGGCCCCATCTCGCTCAACGTGGTGCGCAGCGGATGGCCGCTGCTGCCCTGCACGTCCCACAAAGTAACGGGATACGCCTGCGGCGCGTGGTTGAGCCAGGGCATGCTGGCGATGCGCTCGGCCACCTTGCCCTGCGGCGTGCCGGCTGCACCGATGCCGCATAAGTCGCCCTTGATGTCAGCAGCGAACACCGCCACACCAGCGTCGCTGAAGGCTTCCATCAAGTGTTGCAAGGTCACGGTTTTGCCGGTGCCGGTGGCGCCGGCGATCAGGCCGTGACGGTTGGCCAAACGCATCGCCTGCGCCACCGGTTGCCCGGCCGGATCGGCGCCGAGAAAGAATTCGTTTTGCCCTGGCATTTCGCTCTCCTGATTTAAAGCTTTAATGCAGTGTGGCCGACATAAAAAAAGACACGGAGCCGAGTCGATCGACACACGCCTGCTAGCCAGCCAAGACTGGCGCCAGCGCCAACCGGACGCAACACGCCATGACCAAAAACCTGAAGTTCAGCCACAAGATTCTGCTTGCGGCCTCGTTAGTGGTGATCGCCGCATTCGCGCTATTCACGCTGTACAACGATTACCTGCAACGCAATGCCATCCGGGACGACTTGAACAACTATTTGCAAGAAATGGGTGAGGTGACGGCCAGCAACATCCAGAACTGGCTGGCGGGGCGTATCGTGCTGGTGGAGAGCACCGCGCAAAGCATTGCCGCCAACAGCGAACCCGATGCCGTGGCCAAACTGTTGGAGCAGAAGGCGCAGAAATCCACCTTCGACTTCACCTACCTGGGCAGCGCCGATGGGTCATTCATCATGCGCCCCACCAGCGAAATGCCCGCCGGTTACGATCCGCGTACGCGCCCTTGGTACAAAGACGCCATGGCCGCCGGCACCACCACGCTAACCGAACCCTATGTGGATGCCGCTACCGGCGCGCTGATCATTACCATCGCCACGCCCGCGCAAACAGCCGGCGTGGTCGGCGGCGACCTGAGCCTCAATGCCTTGGTGAAAATCATCAACTCCCTGGACTTCGGCGGCATGGGCTACGCCTTTCTGGTGAGCGCTGACGGCAAGATCCTGGTGCACCCAGACAAAAATCTGGTGATGAAAAACCTCAAAGACCTCTACCCCACCAACACGCCGAGCATCAGCAGCGCCATCAGCGAAGCCGAGGCCAATGGCGAAGCGCGCATTCTCACCTTTGCCCCGGTGAACGGCCTGCCGTCGGTGAAGTGGTACCTGGGCTTGTCGGTCGATAAAGACAAAGCGTATTCAATGCTCACCGAATTTCGCGCCTCGGCCATCATCATGACTATCGTCGCCGTGGTCGGAATCCTGTTCCTGCTGGGCATGCTGATTCGCGTGCTGATGCAACCGTTGCATGTCATGGCCGGCGCCATGCGCAACATCGCCCAAGGCGAAGGCGACCTGACCAAGCGCCTGGCTGTGCAATCCAACGACGAGTTCGGCGATCTGGCCTCTTCGTTCAACCAGTTCGTCGAGCGGATTCACAGCTCGATCCGGGAAGTGTCCTCGGCCACGGCGCAGGTCAATGAAGTGGCGAAGCTGGTGGTCAATGCCTCCAACTCCTCGATGGTGAACTCCGACGAGCAGGCCAACCGCACCAACAGCGTCGCGGCGGCGATTAATCAGCTCGGTGCAGCAGCGCAGGAAATCGCCCGCAACGCCGCCGACGCCTCCACGCAGGCGTCGGACGCCAAAGTGCTGGCTGAAGACGGGCGTCAAGTGGTGGAGAAAACCATCGTGGCGATGAACGAGCTGTCCGACAAAATCCGCACCTCGTGCGGCAACATCGAAACGCTCAACGGCAAAACCGTCGACATCGGTCAGATTCTGGAAGTGATCAAAAGCATTTCCCAGCAGACCAACCTTCTGGCGCTCAACGCCGCCATCGAGGCCGCGCGAGCCGGTGAAGCCGGGCGTGGGTTTGCCGTGGTGGCCGATGAAGTGCGCAACCTGGCGCACCGCACCCAGGAATCGGCGCAGGAAATTCAAAAGATGATCGAAGAGCTGCAAGTGGGCTCGCGTGAGTCGGTCACCACCATGACCGAGAGCCAGCGCTACAGCGAAGAAAGCGTGGAAATCGCCAACCGCGCCGGTGAGCGCCTGGGTAGCGTGACCCAGCGCATTGGCGAGATCGACGGCATGAACCAATCGGTTGCCACCGCTACCGAGGAGCAAACCTCGGTGGTGGAATCGCTGAACATGGACATCAACGAAATCAACATGCTCAACCAGGAAGGTGTCGAGAACCTGCACGCCACCTTGCGTGCGTGTGGCGACCTTGAACAGCAGGCCACGCGGCTCAAGCAGTTGGTGGATAGTTTCAGGATTTAACGCGTTCTCGCCGTTGGGCGTCGCTGCGCAGCGACGCCCAACTCAGCCCCTCACGCGTCAGGCTTTTTATCCGACTCTGGATGCAACTCCTCCCAAAGCCTGGCCGCCTCTTCAAACTCGGTACCCGTTTGTTCGTCCATGGCCTCCGGGTCATAGCGGCTCAGGCAACCTTCGCCCAACGTCGCGGGCGCGGTGGAGGTGGCGCGGTCGAGGGGATCACTCATGGGCTGCCTCGCAAGGGTTAATCGAACACCACGGTTTTGTTGTTGTGCACCAGCACGCGATCTTCCAAGTGATAGCGCAAGCCACGGGCGAGCACCATTTTTTCCACGTCCTTACCCAGGCGCACCAGCTCTTCGATGCTGTCGCGGTGGCTGATGCGGACCACGTCTTGCTCGATGATCGGGCCGGCATCCAATTCTTCGGTGACGTAATGCGAGGTCGCGCCAATCAGCTTGACGCCGCGCAACGATGCCTGGTGATACGGCTTGGCGCCGATAAACGACGGCAGGAAGCTGTGGTGAATGTTTATCACGCGCTGGGCAAATTCTTGGCACAGCTCCGGCGGCAGAATCTGCATGTAACGGGCAAGCACCACCACATCGGCGCCCACTTCGCGGACCAGGCGGGTCACCTCGGCGAACGCCGGCTCTTTATCCAGCGGATTGACTGGCACGTGATGGAAGGGAATGCCATGCCACTCGACCATGCTGCGCAGGTCGTTGTGGTTGGAGATCACGCACGGAATTTCGCAGTCCAGCTCGTCGCTGTGCCAGCGGTGCAGCAAATCGGCCAGGCAGTGCGATTCGCGGCTGGCCATCAGCACCACGCGTTTCTTTTGTTCTGAATCGGTAATGCGCCATTCCATCGAGAACTGTTTGGCGATGGGCGCGAAGGCCTGGCGGAAACCGTCGAGATCGAAGGGCAGCGAGTCGGCGCGAATTTCGTGGCGCATAAAGAACCAGCCACTTTGGTTATCCGAATGATGACTCGCTTCGGTGATCCAACCGTTATAGGTCGCCAGAAAGTTACTGACCTTGGCAACGATACCGACGCCGTCGGGGCAGGCGATTACCAAGCGAAAAGTGCGCATGCGGGAACTCCAGAAACTCACAAAGGCCGCCATTCTAGCGACAGCGCGGGAAAACTTCAGCAGTGGCGCACGCACCTTGGCGCGGCGTGCATATGGCCCTGCACAGTGCAGGGATTTAAACCCGAGTAACGCAAAGTCACTTTAACTATTTAGCGCTGGGTTGGTCTTACACAACGAGCGCAATAGTCTTGAAACTAATTCAGGCAAAACTTTTCAAACATGTTTACTTGTATTAAGTGCATGACTATTATCACCAACACTAACCCCCGACCTCCGATTCAAGGTATCGCCCATGTCTCTGATCAATGAATACCGCGCAACAGAAGAAGCCATCAAAGAACTGCAAGAGCGCCTGAAAAACCTCTCGCAGGATGACAAGCTGAAAAAAGAACTGGAATTCGAAGGCAAACTGCGCACGCTGATGGGCGAATACCAGAAATCGCTGCGTGACATCGTTGCCATGCTCGATCCAGATGCTAAATCCAGCAAAGCCCCACGTGCCGCTAAAGCCACTGGCAGCAAGCGTGCTCGTAAAGTTAAGCAATATAAAAACCCGAACACCGGTGAAGTCATCGAAACCAAAGGTGGCAACCACAAAACCTTGAAAGAGTGGAAAGCCAAGTGGGGCGCTGCAGCCGTTGAAGGCTGGGCAACTCTGCTCGACTAATGCAGCTTGGCCAATCTGCAAACCACGCGAGTGCGTTTCAGATTGCTCAGCGAGACATGAAAAAACGCCGGCTTATGCCGGCGTTTTTTATTGCCTGGTTTTTCTGATGCCTAGGGCAGCTCATAACGCTGGCGCAAATCCAGCGCGTAGTTCTGCCATTGCTGCAGCACAGCCTGCTGCGCGGCATCTGCCGTGCCCCAGGCCTGCTGCAAAGCGCTGTCGAACGCCGCCAAGGTATTGGGCGCGCCCCATTGTGGCGCGCTTAAACGCTGCTGGCAGAATAAGCGCCATTGCTGTTGTTCGGCCGACGTGAGGGTGTGAGGAAAGTTTCGCGCGCGGTAGCGAAACAATAGTTCCGGCAGTCGTGCGTCATCGAATGGCCATTGTTCCTGACCCAATCGTTGCGGTTCAGCGGTGCGCACTTGTTCACACAAGCGTCGATCACGGTCGCCTATAAAACCGTCATATAACTGCTGTTCCGGATCTTCGCTGGGGGTGAATTCTTCGGCGGCATAAACCGTTTGCAATTTTTCCTGCCAAGTTGCCTGGCTGGCGCGTAGTTGCTCGGCACGCTGTTCGATTGTTGCCATATCCAGTTGCAAGCGCTGTTTATCTTCTTCACGCAGCACGCCCATGGGCGCTACCACGGGGCAACGATTGATATGCACAAGTTTCAGCGGCACCGGCAATTGCCCCTCAGCCAATTGCTCGCGGCGGGTGTACAGCAACCGGCGCAAGTTTTCGCCGTCAAGCTCCAACAATGGTGAGAGGTCACTCTGCAAATCGCAAACAATCAGGGCGTTGCGATTGCGCGGGTGCCAGGCCAGCGGCATTACCACCGCCAAGTAATTACGCGCCGCAGAGAATCGGCCAGATATATGCACCATCGGTTGCAAAAGACGAACTTGGTCGAGCACCTTCTGTTTACTGCGCAGTTGATAGAGGTAGTCGTACAGTTTTGGTTGTGCGCTGCGCACCAACTTGGCCAGGCCGATGGTGGCGCGCACATCCGACAACGCATCGTGCGCTTGGCCATGGTCGATACCGTTGGCCGCAGTTAATCGTTCCAACTTGAGGCTGACGCGTTGTTCTTCCTGCGGCCAATTAATGCCCTCGGGCCGCAACGCATAGGCGGTGCGCACGACATCGATCAAATCCCAGCGGCTATTACCGCCTTGCCATTCACGGGCGTAAGGGTCGAAGAAGTTGCGGTACAGGCTGTAGCGCGTGACCTCATCGTCGAAGCGCAAGCTGTTATAGCCGGCGCTGCACGTAGCGGGCGCGGCCATTTCAGCGTGCACGCGGGTCATGAAGTCGGCTTCGTCCAGGCCCTTGCTCGCTAATGTTTGCGGGGTAATACCGGTGATCAGGCAGGCCATGGGGTGCGGCAGGATGTCGTCGCTGGGCCGGCAATACAGATTCACCGGCTCGCCAATCTCGTTGAGCGCTTCATCGGTGCGAATGCCGGCAACTTGCAGCGGTCGGTCACTGCGCGGGTCGATGCCAGTCGTTTCGTAGTCGTACCAGAAGATGCTTGCGCTCACGGCGAATCCTTATGCGGGCCTGCGGGGCGAAAATGGCGAAGGGAAAGCGGCGGCAGTCTAGCACCGCGCAAAACCACGACGCAGACGCTCAGTCACCGGAAAGCTACTGCTTACGCGGCATCGCTAAGTATGAAGCGCCGCACACACCGCGTGCGCGGGGCTTGTCGCCGAGATGGCCGACGGCTAGCATGCGGCCACTCGGAGAACCTACCCACAAGGAAGTAAGCATGACCGAATCCATTGCTCCAAATCCCTTCGCCGCACCCGCCAGCAACCTGCAAGCCATTGCAGATACCGGCAGCGTTCCCACTATTGAAGAAGCGTTGAGCCGCCGTTACGACTTCGGCGTCAGCGACCTGCTGGGCGAAGCCTGGCGCCTGACCAAGGGCACCAAAGGCATCATCATCGGCGGCTTCGTGGTGTTCTACGCCGCGCTGTTCGCGGTCATGAACATTCTCACCATCGTGCTGGCCGTCTTCGGCGTGGCCGGCGTAGCGGGCTTGGGCCTGATGAGCGGCGACGACGGCTCCATGGCCATGGGCGCGATGTTCGCCTTCATGATTGGCTCAATGCTCCTTGGCTTCCTGGCCACCGCCATGGTTTACCCGTTCCTGGCGGGCATCAACATGGTCGGCATCCGTGCCGCCGCCGGCCAGCCGGTGCGTTTCGGTGAAATGTTCAGCCACTTCGGTCGCTCGGTGCCGGTGGTCATTACCGCGCTGCTGATGAGCGTGCTGATCATGATCGGCTACTTCCTGTTCGTGATTCCTGGCATCTACCTGAGCGTTGCCTACATGCTCGCCATCCCGCTCGTAGTAGAGCGCGGCCTGTCGCCGTGGCAAGCACTGGAAACCTCGCGCAAAGCCATCGGCCAACACTGGTTCAAAGTGTTCGGCCTGCTGATGATCTTCGGCGTGTTGATGGCCCTCAGCGGTCTGACTCTGTTCATCGGCCTGCTGTGGCTGATTCCGTTGATGGTCGTGGCCATTGGCGTGCTGTACCGCACTATCTTCGGCGTACGTCCGGTACCGACTAACTAAGTCGACCCGATGCGACCGGGCTTGCTGCATAGCCCGGTTGCTTCCCCGCCTGCTGCTCGCTAGCATCGGGCTTTCCTCGACGCCGTGCCCCGATGCCTCACTCCCCTTCCCCCGCTCTTCCCTCCGCGCCTGGCACCTTGCTGGATACGCGCTTTCACGTGGAAACGCCGGAAGGCATCGACCTGGCCTTGCGCCCTGCTGGCCTGCTGGTACGCGCCCTCGCCTTCGCCATCGACCTGGGCCTTCGCGGCCTTATTCTGGGCTTCGCCGCCATTGTGTTAGCCCTGCTGGGCCAACTGGGCATGGGCCTGGGCGCGATTTTGTATTTCCTGGTGAACTGGTGGTACATGGTGCTGTTCGAGGTGCTCAACCAAGGGCAGTCTCCGGGCAAGCAGTTCATGGGCCTGCGCGTGGTGCACGACGACGGCACGCCGATTGGCTGGGCCGCCTCGCTGACACGCAACCTGCTGCGCTTTGTGGATGTGCTGCCCTTCTCCTATGCCTTCGGCATCGTCAGCTGCCTGAACAGCCGAACCTTCAAGCGCCTTGGCGACCTGGCCGCCGGCAGCGTGGTGGTGTACCGCGACGTTGCGCTGAAGCGCCCGCCGCTCGCCAATGCCGAACCGCTGCGGGCGCCGTTCCCGCTGAGCCTCAACGAGCAGCGCGCAGTCATGGCTTTCAGTGAACGTCAGGGCGAACTCTCCGCCGCGCGCCGTCAGGAATTGGCCGCCATTCTTGCCGAGCCCTTGCAAGTGCCTGCCGAGCAGGCCGAACAGCAGCTCAACCGCATCGCCAGCGGCTTGCTGGGGCCGACATGAAACAGATCGTATTCGAGAGCCGTCATCAGGCTGAGTGGCAACGCTTCACCGCGTTGCTCGAAAGCCTTGAGCGTGGCAAAGCCTCTGCCGAAGCCAGCCAAGCCTTCGCCGGCGATTACCGGCGCTTGTGTCATCAACTGGCGCTGGCGCAGGAACGCGGTTACAGCAGTTACCTGATCGATCAGTTGCAACTGCTGGCCATGCGCGGGCACCAGCAGTTCTACCGTCACCGCAGCCAATTGGGCGCGCAGATCATTCAGTTTGTGCTGGGCGGTTTTGCCCGTTTGGTGCGTGAGGAATGGCGCAGCGTGCTGATCGCCACGCTGGTGTTCTTCGGCACGCTGATTCTGATGGGCGTGCTGGTCTATGCCTTCCCCGACCTGATCTACAGCGTCATGGCGCCCGATCAGGTCGCAGATATGGAACACATGTACGACCCCGACGCCCGCCGTATCGGCCGCAATGAACGCGACGCCGGTGATGACTGGATGATGTTCGGCTACTACATCATGAACAACATCGGCATCTCCTTTCAGACCTTCGCCAGCGGCTTGCTGTTTGGCCTGGGCAGTCTGTTTTTCCTGCTATTCAACGGCCTGACCATTGGCGCCGTGGCCGGTCATTTAACCCAGGTGGGCTACACCGAAACCTTCTGGTCGTTTGTGATCGGGCATGGCGCGTTCGAGCTGACCGGCATCGTGTTCTCCGGCGCGGCCGGCTTGAAGATGGGCTGGGCGCTGCTCGCGCCGGGCCGGTTTACCCGCGCCGAGGCGCTGCGCCTGGCGGCCGGACGCGCCGTGCAACTGGTGGCGGGCGTCATCCTGTTCTTGCTGATCGCCGCGTTTATCGAGGCCTATTGGTCGTCGATGACCTTCACCACGCCGATGGTGAAATACATCGTCGGCGCCGGGTTGTGGACGCTGGTGCTGAGCTATTTCGTGTTTGCCGGTCGGGGTGTGCATGCGCCTGACTGACGCCAGCGTGGCCATTCGCCCGCGCAGCAACTGGGAAGCCATCGACCTCGGCGTGCTGCTGGCGCGGCAACACCTGCGCGTGCTGTTCAGCAGTTTTTTCCTCATCAGCTTTCCGGTGTTCGCCCTGATCACTGCGGTGCTGTGGAACTACCCCAGCGTCACTATGTTCCTGTTCTGGTTGCTCAAGCCGGCGTTCGACCGCTTGCCGCTGCATATCTTGTCGCAAGCGCTGTTCGGCAATACGCCGACCATCAAGCAGGCCGTCAAAGCCTGGCCGCGCCTGCTTAAGCCGCAACTGCTGGCGAGCCTGACCTGGCGACGCCTGAGCTTCACCCGCAGCTTCGATTTGCCCGTCATGCAGCTGGAAGGGCTGAGCGGCGAAGCGCGCAGCAAACGCCTGGTGGTGCTCGGCCAACGCAGCACCGGCGCCGCCACCTGGCTCACGGTGATTGGCGTGCACGTTGAAACCGCGCTGTTGTTCGGCCTTACCGCACTGTTCTACCTGATGCTGCCGCAGCAGATGAAAACCGATTGGGACTGGCAAAACCTGATCAACCCGGAAGCCGGCGAATGGCTGTGGCTGGAGCACTTGTACAACTCGCTGTACGTGTTGGTGCTGTGTGTGTGGGAGCCGGTATACGTGGCGTGCGGTTTCACCCTGTACCTGAACCGGCGCACCACGCTGGAAGGCTGGGACATCGAACTGACGTTCCGCCGTCTGCGCCAACGCCTTACGGGCATCGCCTACGTGCTGATACTCGGCTTCAGCGCATTGCTGCTGAGCACACCGGGCAGCGCCTGGGCCGACGATGAGCCGGCTGCGGTTGGCAGCTGCCCGATTCCGTTCGACGACCCGCTCGGCCCCGACAAAGACCGGCTCGCCAATCAATCGCTGACCAGCAAAGCCGCGCAAGCCAGCATCAGCAAAATTCTCGACGCGCCGCCATTCGAGAACCGCGAAACCGTTACCCGTTGGCGCTTCGGCGACGACGCCAAGAAAGAACCGAAAAAAGCCAAAGACAGCAACGAAGACGAGGCGTCCTCGCTGCTTGAGGGCATCAAGCACCTGCTCGAAGCGTGGCAAGGCATGAAGTGGCTGGCCAATGCAGTCGAAGTGTTGCTGTGGGGCGCGGTCATTGCGCTCGTGGTGCTGATTATCTGGCGTTACCGCGAATGGCTGAGCACGTTTACAGGACGCCTATCTCTGCCCAAACGGCAAAGGCGCGAAGTGCCAAGCATGCTGTTCGGCCTCGACGTGGCGCCCGAAAGCTTGCCGGACGATGTCGCCAGCACCGTCGAACGCCTGTGGAACGAACAGCCGCGTGAAGCCCTGGGCTTGCTCTACCGCGCCTTGCTCAGCCGTTTGCTGCACGACTACCACCTGCCGCTCAAAGGCTCGCACACCGAGGGCGAAGTGCAGCAATTGGTACAAAACCTTGAGCTTGGCGACCTCACCCGCTTCACCCAAGTGCTCACGCGCCATTGGCAAAACCTCGCGTACGGGCACCAAAACCCGCCCGACAACCTCAAGCGCGGCCTTTGCGAAGGCTGGCGTCGCTTGTTCCAAACGGGGGCGCAGGCATGAACCGGCGCGTCACGTTTGCCGTCGCGGCGGTGATCTTTTTCCTCCTCGGCTTGGCCGCTATCTATGTGATGAGCCTGGCTACACCCTATCAAAAAGAAATCAAACACGGCCCCTCGCCGGAAGTGGGCGCCAACCCCTACCTGGCGGCCGAAACCTTCTTGAAAGACCGACAGATCAGCGTCACCCGTGCCGACGGTCTGGAGGTGCTCAGCACCTTGCCGAGCCAAGGCAATACCTTGCTGCTGTTGGGCACGCGCGAAAAAATGACCCCACGGCAAACCGAGCGCGTGCTGGCATGGGCAGCCAAAGGCGGGCATCTGCTGGTGGTGGCCGAGTCGCTGTGGGATGAGGAAGAAGGCAAGAGTGACGACCTGCTGCTCGACAAACTGGGCATCCACCAACTGCTGACGGAAGACCTCGACCAAGACACCGACGTCCAAGACACCGAAGACTCAGAACAAGCCACTGCCGAAGACAGCAGCGAACAAGACGCACAGCGCGACGATTCAGACGAGCCGCAAGAACCCGGGCCTGGCGACGAGGCCGACGCGGACCTTTACCCCGAGCTGACCAAGCTGTATCTGGAAAACGAAGAGGCGCCGGCCTATATCAACTTCGATACCGACTACCACCTGTTCGACGCCAAGAACCAGGCCCAAGCCTGGGCCAACAGTGCCGACTCCACGCACATGCTGCAGCTCAACCACGGCGACGGCCTGGTAACGGTGCTGACCGACAGCTGGATCTGGCAGAACGAAAGCATCGCCGACTACGACAACGCCTGGCTGCTCTGGTACCTGACGCAAGACAGCAAGGTCACGCTGCTGTATCGCGCCGACCGCGACGACTTGCTCACGCTGCTGTGGCGCAACTTCCCCGAAGCGCTGGTGGCCTTGGCGCTGCTGGTCGCCCTGGTACTGTGGGCCAACGGCCGTCGTCAGGGTCCGCTGCTCGCGCCGGCCAGCCTGGCCCGTCGCCAACTTCAAGAACACCTGCGCGGTAGCGCTGACTTCCTGCGCCGCAACAGTGGCGCGCAAAGCTTGCTGCAAGGGCTGCAGCGCGATATCCAGCGCCAGGCCCGCCGTCGTCATCCCGGTTTCGAACGGCTGGACATTGCCACCCAATGGCAAGTGCTCGGCCGCCTCAGTCGCTTACCCAGCAGTGCCATTAGCCAAGCCATGCGTCCGCTGCCGAAACAGCGGATCTCCGCCACCGAATTCACCCGCCAGGTCGCCCACCTGCAAACCCTCAGGAATGCCCTATGAGCGAACAGACGCCCGAACAGCCCGGCCGCCCAGTCGATGCCCCCGCCACCGAACTGGAGCTGGACCCGCAAGCCCTGGAACCCACCCCGGCTCCAGCACCCGCTGCCATTGTTGGCGCGCTGACGCCACCGCCTGCCCCGGCCCCTGCCGCGCCGCCGGCGAACGCCCAGCGTCAACGCGCCACCCAGTTGGCCCAAGCGCTGCGCCAGGAATTGCAGAAGGCGCTGATCGGCCAGACCGCCGTGATCGACGACGTGCTCACGGCGCTGTTGGCCGGCGGCCACGTGTTGCTCGAAGGCGTGCCGGGCTTGGGTAAAACCCTGTTGGTGCGCGCACTGGCCCGCTGCTTTGGCGGTGAATTCGCGCGTATCCAGTTCACGCCCGACTTGATGCCAAGCGACGTCACCGGCCATGCCGTGTACGACCTGCAGTCCGAGCAGTTCAAGCTGCGCAAAGGCCCGGTGTTCACCAACTTGCTGCTGGCGGACGAAATCAACCGCGCCCCGGCGAAAACCCAGGCGGCGCTGCTGGAAGTGATGCAAGAACGTCAGGTCACGCTGGAAGGTCGCGCGCTGGCCGTGGCTCAGCCGTTTATGGTGCTGGCCACGCAGAACCCGATTGAACAGGAAGGCACTTACCCGCTGCCCGAAGCCGAGCTCGACCGCTTTATGCTCAAGCTGCGCATGGATTACCCGCAGCTCGAAGAAGAGCTGACCATGGTCCGCCAGGTCAGTCGTTCATCGCGCGCCGACATGCTTGACGTGGTGCCGCTGCGCCCGCTGCTGCAAGCCAAGGATGTGCTGGCCCTGCAGAAAATCGCCAGCGATCTGGCGCTTGATGAGCAGGTGCTCGACTACGCCGTGCGCCTGGCGCGTGCCACGCGCAGCTGGCCGGGTCTGGCCATTGGCGCCGGCCCGCGTGCATCCATTGCCTTGGTGCGCGGCGGTCGTGCGCGTGCACTGCTGCGTGGCGGCGACTTCGTGACCCCCGACGACGTGAAAGGCTGCGCCCTGGCGGTGCTGCGCCACCGCGTGCGCTTGTCGCCGGAACTGGATATCGAAGGGTTGTCGGTGGATCAGGTGCTGCAACAACTGCTCGACCAGGTGGCAGCGCCGCGTCTATGACCCACTTCGCCATGTCCGCTAATAAAGGGCCGCAATGAAACCGTCGCGCCTGCTGTTGCTGCTGCTTGGCGGCTTGCTGAGCCTGGCCATTGTGCTGGGCATCTTGCAGGCCGTAGACGTGCATGTGCCGCCGACCTTGCACACGCTGTGGTGGGCGGCGCTGCTGGCACTGTTGCTGGTCAGCGGCCTGGACGTGCTGTGGCTGCGGCAACTGCCCTCGCCACAGCTGACACGCACCTTGCCCGGCAATTTGTCGCTCGGCCGTTGGGGTGAGGTGCAACTGGTCGCGCAACACGGCTTGCGTCATCGCCAGCAACTCGAGGTGTTCGACCACGTGCCCGCCGGCATGGACGTCGACTACCTGCCGCAACGCATCGAGCTGCGCCCTGGCGAGCAAACGCAATTCAGCTACCGCGTGCGGCCATTGGTGCGTGGGCACTTCGCGTTCGAACGCTGTGAGTTGGGCATCCCCAGCCCACTGAAACTCTGGCAAGGCCGGCGCTACGTGGAGCTGCCAGGCGCCACGCGCGTGTACCCGGACTTCGCAAGGCTCTACGACGCCAGCCTCAAAGGCGTGGACGACTGGCTTGGGCAACTGGGCGTGCGCCAGCAACAGCGCCGTGGCTTGGGTCAGGAATTCCAGCAGCTGCGCGAATTCCGCGATGGCGACACCTTGCGCCAAATCGACTGGAAAGCCACCGCACGCAAACGCACGCCGATTGCCCGCGAGTATCAAGACGAGCGCGACCAGCAGATTATTTTCCTGCTCGACTGCGGCCGGCGTATGCGCAGCCAGGACGGCGACCTTTCACACTTCGACCACGCCCTCAACGCCTGCCTGCTGCTCAGCTACGTGGCCTTGCGCCAAGGCGACGCTGTGGGCATGGCGACGTTTGCCGGCGACCAGCCGCGCTTTCTGGCACCGGTCAAAGGCCAGGCGCATTTGAACGTGCTGCTTAACGCGGTGTACGACCTGCAAAGCACGCAACGTCCCGCCGATTACGCCGCAGCCATCGACGCCCTGCTCGCCCGCCAACGCCGCCGCGCGCTGGTGGTGATCGTCAGCAACCTGCGCGACGAAGACGACGAAGAGCTCCTGGCCGCCGCCAAACGCCTCGGCCGCCAACACCGGGTGTTGATCACCAGCTTGCGCGAAGAAGTGCTCGACAGCCTGCGCCACAACCCCGTGCACACCTACGAAGAGGCGCTGGCCTACTGCGGCACCGTGGATTATTTGAACGCGCGGGCCGGGCTGCATGAACGGTTGATCGCCCATGGCGTGCCGGTGCTGGATGCAAGGCCGAGCCAGTTGGGGCCGGAGCTCGTCGAGCGGTATCTGGCCTGGAAAAAAGCCGGCGTGTTTTGATTCTTTCTGGACGATCGCCGGGTCGTCGGCCTGGCGGCGTTGCGTCCTCGCTTTAAATGCTCACGTACAAAAGTACGCTGCGCTTTAAAGCTGCGGGGCGCCTTGCCAAGCCTTAGCCCCGACGATCTCGAATGGCGGCGAACATACGGCATCGCCAAACTGCGTCTGTGTAGGAGCGGCTTTAGCCGCGAGCTTTTCGATCAACAGCTCGCGGCTAAAGCCGCTCCTACAGAGAGCCCAGCGGCGGACTCGGATCTGCGCTGCGCCCCTCCCTCTCCCCTAACCCCTCTCCCGCAAGCGGGCGAGGGGAATCAATTCACGCACGACTTCGCCCCCTCTGCCCGTTTACGGGAGAGGGCTGGGGAGAGGGTTTTGATGGCAGAGCGAAAAGCAGCTAAACCGGCGTAGCCAAGGTTTGAAACGTGAAGTACTGACGCAGCGCGTCAACCATTTCCACGTAATCCGGCGGCGGTGCCACCAGCGAGAAGCCTGAGTCCCAACCACCCGGGGTGACATCTTCGCGGCACCATTGGCAGGTGGCGGAGAAGTTGATGATTCGCTGGCCGGTCGGCCCCGGAATTTTCAAACACATTTCAAACCGCGCGCCAACGAGCATGGGCAACTCGCTGATCAGCATCAGGCCGTCGAGCGACACGTTGCCGATATGGCCCATGGGTTTGTCGGTGATGCGGTTGAAGACATTCAGGTAAGACGGCAGCTGATGTCGATCGATTCGGCGTTCACTTCGCATGATGGCAAATCGCTATGGACGGCGCCTGAGTATGGCCGCTGCTTATAGGGAGGGCCAGCCTCAGTCGCAGTCGCGAGCAATTTGTTGGCTGATTTGGCGACGAGCGGTGTCCAGCTGCTGGTCGCTGTAATACTCGCGGTCGCCCTTGTCATTGACGGAGTAGTACGTGCTACCAGCGGGAATCTGCGCCAGTTTGTTGCGTAGGCTTGCGCAGTAATTGTGGACTTCGGCCTGCTGTTTGCTCGCGCGCTGCTGGGCTTGCGCTTGCTCTTCACGGCGCGCGTTGTAGAAATTGTCGGTGCGTTCCTGGCGCTGGCGGGTGGCTTCATCGCGCTCGATCACTTGCGGCTTCACCGCCACAGGCGCCGAGCCTGAAACCTGGCGCTGGTCGAAGTGCACCGTGCCATTGGCATCCGTCCATTTGTAGATTTCTGCCGCCGCCACACCGGGCAGCAGCGCGACGCATAACAACCACATGCGCATAGCCTTCCTCCTTGAATCAACGCCACATTCAGCGCCTGGCTATCTTCGCTAAGCGCCGTGGGCTTGCCAATAGCGCAACGCCGGCGCTGAGAAAATTACAGCGGTGCAGCGGACGTTTTGGCGGTTTCGCTCGGCCGGTGGCCAAGCTGCTGCAACGTGTCCAAACGCGCGCGGGCGCGGTAGGCGTACTCGCTCGACGGGTAGCGCGCGATGATGAACTGGTACGTTTGCGCCGCGTCCACGAAGAGGTTTTCACGTTCCAGGCACTGGCCGCGCAACAGCGAGATTTCCGGTTGTACATAACTGCGCGAACGGCTTTTGCGCTCGGCCTGCGACAGCTCCAGCATGGCCTTGTCGCAATTGCCGGCGTTGTATTCCTGGTAAGCCTGATCCAGGTGGTAATCCATGGTCATGCTGTTGCAGCCTGCGGCGCCGAGCACCACCGCACCAATAAGTAAAAATCGCATGGGCAAATCCTCCGATGTGGAGTGTATCGACAGCCTTGAGAAAAACTGCAGAGCAGGCTGAGCATATCCTCCGATTGGAGATGCGTCAGCGCCCTTGGTCCATCTGCGCCGCCTGACTAGACTGGCCGAACCGGGCCGCAGCGCACCGCCCGGCACTTCTATAAAAGCCAAGGAACGCCCATGCCCGCCCGCCGCTTTGTGCCGCTGTTGTATTGCCTACTTGTGCCCGGCTGCGCACCTACCACGCCGCTGTTTATCGCCCAGGTCACCACGCAGGAAGTCGCCGAATCCAAGGAAAGCAAAAACAACCGCATGCTTGGCGCCATCGAAGACGAAGGCGACTTGCTCACCTACAGCGCCATGGCCATTCGCGACGGCACCAGCGCCAAGGCTGAAACCACGTACTTGCAGGGCTATCAGGACGACAAGCTGAGCGACGAGGTACGCGCCATTTCCCTGTACCAGATCGGCCTCATTTATATGAGTCGCTTCAATGACCAGCGCGACGACACCAAAGCCCTTAACACCTTTTATAAAGTGCGCAATGAGTTCGGCCAAACCCGGGCCGCGGCACGCAGTGAACAACGCATTGCGCTGATCAATCAGCGCGCCAACGAGCCGCTGCAACAGAACGCCCGCGAACTGCTGGCCAACTGGAAACCCAGCCAGAATCTCAACCTCGACCAGCCTAGCCTCGACCCGGACATGACCCTGCTCTCGCGCCGCGCGGTGCTCAAAGACCGCGTCGCCGACGCAGAGGAGCTGTACCGCGTGGCGCTCAAAGACCCGGCGGTAGAACCCTCCATAAAGGAAGAAGCGCTGTACCAGGTAGCGCTTATGTACCTGGCGCCGGACAACCCGCACCCCAGCCGCGACAAGGCCATCGAGTACCTGCGCCAGTTGCTGGCGCAATACCCCAACAGCGAATTGCGCGACAAAGCCGAGCGCCATCTGGACACCGCGCTGAACACCATCACACCTTGAGCAGCGCGCCATATAACGAGGAGTAAGGTAGTGCAAGCGAACAATGACTACAGCGGCGCAGCATAGTAGCCTCGGCTTCTGCTCGCCCTTCGGAGTCTTTCGCATGACCTTTCGCCGCACCAAAATCGTCGCCACCCTCGGTCCCGCCAGCAATTCCCCGGAAGTGTTGGAACAATTGATTCTCGCGGGCGTCGACGTCTGTCGCCTGAACTTCTCCCACGGCACCCCCGACGAACACAAAGCGCGCGCCATCCTGGTTCGTGAAATCGCCGCCAAGCACGGTCGTTTCGTGGCACTGCTCGGCGACCTGCAAGGCCCGAAAATCCGTATCGCCAAATTCGCCGACAAGCGCATCGAACTCAAAGAAGGCGACAGCTTCCGCTTCTCCGTCACCCACCCGCGCGATGCCGGCACGCAAGAAGTGGTCGGTATCGACTACCCGGACCTGATCAAAGACTGCAAAACCGGCGACGAGCTGCTGCTCGACGACGGTCGTGTGGTGATGCTGGTGGAATCCACCACCGCTGACGAATTGCACTGCCGCGTGCTGATCGGCGGCCCGCTGTCGGACCACAAAGGCATCAACCGTCGTGGCGGCGGCCTGACCGCGCCGGCCCTGACCGCCAAAGACAAAGCCGACATCAAGCTGGCTGCCGAGATGGAGCTGGACTACCTCGCCGTCTCCTTCCCGCGTGATGCCGCCGACATGGAACTGGCCCGCCGTCTGCGTGACGAAGCCGGTGGCACCGCCTGGCTGGTGGCGAAAATCGAACGCGCCGAAGCGGTGGCCGACGACGAAACCCTGGATGGCCTGATTCGCGCCAGTGACGCCGTGATGGTGGCCCGTGGCGATCTGGGCGTGGAAATCGGCGATGCCGAGCTGGTCGGCATTCAGAAGAAAATCATTCTGCACGCGCGTCGCTTGAACAAAGCGGTGATCACCGCCACGCAAATGATGGAGTCGATGATCAGCAGCCCGATGCCAACGCGCGCCGAAGTCTCGGACGTGGCCAACGCCGCGCTGGACTTCACCGACGCCGTGATGCTGTCGGCCGAAAGCGCCGCCGGCATGTACCCGATCGAAGCCGTCAAGGCCATGGCCCGCGTGTGTCTGGGCGCTGAAAAGCACCCGACCAACAAGCGCTCCAGCCACCGCCTGGGCCACACCTTCGAGCGTTGCGATGAAAGCGTAGCGCTGGCTGCCATGTACACCGCCAACCATTTCCCGGGCGTGAAAGCGATCATCGCGCTGACCGAAAGCGGCTACAGCCCGCTGATCATGTCGCGCCTGCGTTCCCAGGTACCGATTTTCGCCTTTACCCCACACCGCGAAACCCAAGCCCGCGTGGCCATGTTTCGCGGCGTGTACACCGTACCGTTCGACCCGGCAGCGCTGCCGGCGAACAAGATCAGTGAAGCGGCGATTGAAGAGTTGGTGAAACGCGGCGTGGTACAGCCAGGGGATTGGGTGATTCTCACCAAGGGCGACAGCTACCACACCACCGGTGGCACGAACTCGATGAAGATTTTGCACGTGGGCGAACCGCAGGTCTGAGACTCTCCCGGCGCCGATTTCCGGGTCGTCGGCCAGGCGGCGTTACGTCCTCGCTTTTAATGCTCACGTACATCAGTACGCTGCGCTTAAAAGCTGCGGGGCGCCTTGCCTGGCCTTAGCCCCGTAAATCTCGGTTGCTAAAGGCACGATGCAACCCTGTGGGAGCGGCTTTAGCCGCGATGTTTTTGATCTTTAAAGCATCGCCTCAGATCATGATTTGTAGGAGCCAGCTTGCTGGCGAATCCATCAGGCGACGCCGATTAGCGTCGTTTGCAGGGTTCGCCAGCAAGCTGGCTCCTACGGGTTTGGAAGGTGCGGTGCCCTCACGCGAACTTGGAAAAATCCGGTTTGCGCCGCTGCATAAACGCCGACAACGCTTCAATCGCTTCCGGTGACCGCAGGCGCTGGTTGAATAAAGCGCCCTCCTCCTCGATCACCTTTCTCAGCTGTTCCCTTCCCGGTTTGCGCATCAGGCCTTTGCTGTCTTCCACCGCTTTGGGCGGCAGTTGCAGGAAGCGCATGGCCATTTCTTTAGCGCGAGCCAGCGTCGCCGCGCCATCTTTCAACGCTTCGTTGGCAATGCCCCACGCGGCAGCTTGTTCGCCACTAAAAGACTGGCCCAGCAGCAACAATTCGGCAGCTTTGGCGTGGCCGAGCATTTGCGGCAGGATCAGGCTGGAGCCGTATTCAGGGCACAAGCCCAACGCCACGAACGGCATTTTCAACACGGCGTCCTGGCTGACGTACACCAGGTCGCAGTGCAGCAGCAACGTGGTGCCGATGCCAACAGCCGGGCCGGCCACGGCTGCCACCACGGGCTTTTTCATTTCAAACAAGGCGCGCATAAAAAAGAACACCGGGCTGTCCATGCCGGTGGGTGGCTCTTGCAGGAAATCGGCGATGTCATTGCCGCTGGTGAAGCAGTCTTCACCACCGCAAATCAGCACGGCACGAATGCTCGAATCGGCGTCGGCTTCTTCCAGAACTTCGGCCATGCGGCTGTACATGGCGCGGGTGAGCGCGTTCTTTTTATCCAGACGGTGCAGGCGCAGGGTCAGCAGACCCGCTTCGCGCTCGACCAGTACATGTTCGCTCATAACCATCCTCACGCATGGGGCAAGAACAGGTCCGCGTACAGTTGGCTGCGCGGCAAACCTGCCAGGTAGAGCCGGCGCGAGAAGGTTTCGACAACGGCCGGCTGGCCGCAGAGTAAGGCGAGGGTTTGCCGTGAAACAAGGCGTAGTTCGGCCAAAGCGGCTGGCAACTCTGCCGCATTCACCAGCTGAATTTCGAGCTGCGGATGGGCATCAGCGAGGGCGTTCAATTCGCTCGTCAGGTAATGCGCCTCGGCGTTGGCGGCCACATGCATCAGCCGGATCGCGCCCTCATGGTTTTGGCGTAACGCTTCGCGCAATACGCCATACAGCGGAGCCAAACCGGTGCCCGCCGCCATCAGCAACAGCGGGCGTTGCTGCCAGTCCGGGTCATAGTGCAAGGCGCCGCCGCGCAGTTCGCCCAAGCGCAACATGTCGCCCGCCTGCAACTGCCGCGCCGCGTCGCTAAACGCGCCGTGCTGACGACAGTCGATGTGAAACTCCAGCCAAGGATCTTCACCCGCCACGCTAGCCAGCGAATACGGCCGGGCAATGCCCGAGGCCGTCCACAGCAACACATGCTGGCCCACGCGATAGCGCAGCGGGCGCTCCGGCACCAGCCGCAGGCGCAGCACCGTGGCGCTGGGCCAATCGAGCTGCGCCACGGTGGCGGGCAGACCGTCGCGCAGCGGGTCGTACACCTCAACGCTGAGGTCGTCCACTACTCGGCACTGGCAGGCCAACCGCCAGCCTTGCTCACGCTGGGCGGCGGTCAATGCTTCGGGTTTGGCGTCCAGCGGTTCGCCGCCAACGCAGCGCACCATGCACGCATGACAACTGCCGGCGCGGCAGCTGTATGGCACGGCAATGCCGGCTCCGAGCAAGGCATCCAACAAATTACTGCCAGCGGTTAACGGGTACGCCTGCCCGGCCACCTTCAGTTCAGGCACCGCTG
The DNA here is from genome assembly GCF_979254655.1 of Pseudomonas sp. AC229. Lineage (NCBI taxonomy): Bacteria > Pseudomonadati > Pseudomonadota > Gammaproteobacteria > Pseudomonadales > Pseudomonadaceae > Pseudomonas > Pseudomonas sp. AC229. The sequence continues at coordinate 66,936 of NZ_CEEDHK010000013.1, read as the reverse complement.
TTCTCCCACGCCGCGTGGCAGCAATTGCGGCCGCTGTGCTTGGCGCGGTATAGCGCCTGATCGGCGCGGTGCAGGGCTTCGTCGAGGTCGTCGCCGGCTTCAAGCAAGGTCATGCCGGCGGACAAGCTGATGCTCTTCACTTTCAAGCCCACCGGTTCCGCGTTGGCAAATGCCTCACGCAGGCGCTCGCAGCACGCGGTGAGTTGGTCGGCGTCGGTGCACGGCAACAACAGCACAAACTCTTCGCCGCCGTAGCGCGCCAGCACATCGCCGTCGCGCAGGCAGGCTTGTGCCACCGTGGCGAAGGTTTGCAGCACGCGGTCGCCGCTGGCGTGGCCGTGTTGGTCGTTGATGCGTTTGAAGTGGTCGAGGTCGATCAGTGCCAGGCCGTGTTGCATGCCAGGGCTGAGGCTGGCCAATTCACGGGCTGCCAGGCGCAAGAAATGACGGCGGTTGAACAGGCCGGTGAGCTCGTCGGTGGCTACCAGGTCTTCAAGCTGACGCATCATGCCGCGCAAGGTGTCCTGGTGAGCTTGCAAGGCGAAGCGGCGTTGGCGCATGCGTTGGCGCAGCGCCTGCACATAGCCGGCGAACAGGCTGAACCAGACCAACGTCACCAACAGCACGCCCACTTGCAGCAACGCCAGTTTCGGGTCGGGCAGACGCATCTGGTAGGCGTCCCACAAATTCACGCTGGCGAAACCAAAAAACGCGAACGCGGCGCAGCGCGCAAACACCCGGGGCGCCAGTTGGAACACCCCGAACATCAGAATCAATAGATAGAACACCAGCATCGTGCCGCGCGCGGTGTGCAGGTTGTACATGAGGTAAGTGTGCATGCTCAGGGCGACGAGCACCTGAGGCGCGGTGAGGCTGGGGTCGTTAAAGCGAAGGTTGATGCCGCTGATGAAGATGGCGAAGAAAATCAGTTGGCTGACAATCACCATGCCGGCGCAAATCAGCGCAGCGCCGGGTTCGGCAGAGTATTGGCCGCCCGCTACCAGCAGGCCGAACAACAGCAGTGCCAGTCCATAAGTAGCCGCCGCCATGCCAAACCGCTTCAGTAGCAGGCTCTGCAGGGCTTTCTGTGTCCCCTTTTTAGTGGCGCTGCTCATGGGCTCCGTCCCGTACTGGCATCGTGCCGTCACTGTACCTAGCTCAAGGCAAAAAACCTAGTACACCAACACGTGCGTTAATCGACCAAGGTCTATCGTCAGCGGGTGCGCCAACAACGCCCTGCGCGTTATACTGCCGCGCCTTTTTTGCCTTACCGAGCCTGCCGGGCCTAGCCCTGCGCGCTTAGATGTTCCCGTGTTTAGAGAGGAGCGCGCTGCATGACCGTGATCAAGCAAGACGACCTGATTCAGAGCGTCGCCGACGCTTTACAGTTCATTTCTTATTACCACCCCGTGGACTTCATCCAAGCGATGCACGAAGCCTACCTGCGCGAAGAATCGCCAGCGGCCCGTGATTCCATGGCGCAAATTCTGATCAACTCGCGCATGTGCGCCACCGGCCATCGGCCGATCTGCCAGGACACCGGCATCGTCACCGTATTCGTACGTGTGGGCATGGACGTGCGCTGGGACGGCGCCACCATGGGCCTGGACGACATGATCAACGAGGGCGTGCGTCGCGCCTACAACCTGCCGGAAAACGTGCTGCGCGCATCCATCCTCGCCGACCCGGCAGGCGCGCGTAAAAACACCAAGGACAACACCCCGGCGGTCATCCACTATTCCATCGTTCCCGGCAATACCGTGGAAGTGGACGTGGCGGCCAAAGGCGGCGGCTCTGAAAACAAATCGAAGATGGCCATGCTCAACCCGTCCGACTCCATCGTCGACTGGGTATTGAAAACCGTGCCGACCATGGGCGCGGGCTGGTGCCCACCCGGCATGCTCGGCATTGGCATCGGCGGCACCGCCGAGAAAGCGGCCGTAATGGCCAAAGAAGTGTTGATGGAGTCCATCGACATTCACGAGCTCAAAGCTCGTGGCCCGCAGAACAAGCTGGAAGAAATGCGCCTCGAGCTGTTCGAGAAGGTCAACCAACTGGGTATTGGCGCTCAAGGCCTGGGCGGCCTGACCACCGTGCTCGACGTGAAGATCATGGATTACCCGACTCACGCCGCCTCGCTGCCGGTGTGCATGATCCCTAACTGCGCCGCCACCCGTCACGCGCACTTTGTGCTCGACGGTTCCGGCCCAGCGTCGCTCGAAGCGCCACCGCTGGACGCCTACCCGGAAATCGTCTGGGAAGCTGGCCCGTCGGCCCGCCGCGTCGACCTCGACACCCTGACACCCGAAGACGTACAGAGCTGGAAGCCGGGCGAAACCGTGTTGCTCAACGGCAAAATGCTCACCGGCCGCGACGCCGCGCACAAGCGCATGGTGGAAATGCTCAACAAAGGCGAAAGCCTGCCAGTGGACCTAAAAGGTCGCTTCATCTATTACGTCGGCCCGGTTGATCCGGTCGGCGACGAAGTCGTAGGCCCGGCCGGTCCAACCACGGCAACGCGGATGGACAAGTTCACCCGTCAGATTCTCGAACAAACCGGCCTGCTGGGCATGATCGGTAAATCCGAGCGCGGCCCGATTGCCATCGAGGCAATCAAAGACAACAAAGCCGTGTACCTGATGGCCGTCGGCGGCGCCGCTTATCTGGTGGCGCAAGCGATCAAGAAGTCCAAAGTACTGGCGTTCGCCGAACTGGGCATGGAAGCGATTTACGAGTTCGAGGTGAAAGACATGCCGGTAACAGTGGCGGTCGACACCAACGGCGAGTCGGTGCACATCACAGGACCGGCTATCTGGCAGAAGAAGATAAGTGACAGCCTGGCGGTCGAAATTTAAGCCGCTGCTGAATCGTTAAAGGAAGGAAAAATACCCGGCCAAGCGCTGGGTATTTTTTTGGCGCCAGAAAAGTGTGAGAAAAGCGACATAGGTGATGTCGTACGCGACACTATGGCGAATGTCTTACAGACGGTAGTGGCAGGCTGACATCGCTGTAGGTAGGATCGCCACCCAAGGAAATGACGGAATATGCGCGCATCGCCGGGTTTAGGAACCGGCTCGCTACGGATGGTTGTAAACGCTTTGCTGCCTGAGTGCAGTCAACCCGAACCATCACATTGAGCGAACAGTATGAACCGCACCAGTCGTTTTGCTTCCCTCGTTACCGCCGCTGCACTGCTGTTCATGGGCGCTCAAGCCCAGGCAGGCCAGGCCTCGGGCAATCTGGCGGTCGGCATCACCATTACCTCCAGCTGCGCACTCAGCAGCAACGCCAACGGCCAGTCCCTGCGTGTTGAAAACCAGAACTGCGACGGCATCAACAGCTTCCGTGTTGACCGTGAAAGCAACGGCGTGCGTTCCGAAGCCCCCCTTTCCAGCAACGCTGTCAGCGAAGTGAAAGGCACCCAAGCGGCTGCGACCGTGGTCACCTTGTACTGGTGATTGTCCTACAAAAGTAAGCCATCGGCGGGTTCTTGTAAGTGATGGCTTACATCGGCCAGGTTTAGGCTCACATAACTATTGAAAAGCATCGCGGCTAAAGCCGCTCCTACAGAACCCGTAGGAGCGGCTTTAGCCGCGATGCTTTTTGCATTCACCGGCAGCTCAAGACCGACTCGCCACCAACGCCAACGGTGCCCGCTTCTCCTGCGGCTGCGCCAGATAACGGCAGCAACTCACCCGCAGAAACGACGCGAAGTTCACCACCTCGCCGCGGTAATCCATCACCTCTTCATACAGCTTGCTGATCAGCTGGTTGGTGGACATGCCATCGACTGCCGCGATTTCAGAAAGGATGTCCCAGAACTGGTTCTCCAGTCTCAACGTGGTCACCACGCCGCAAATACGCAGCGAGCGCGAACGCGATTCGTAGAGGATGGGATCGGCTTTGACGTAGAGCTCGCACATGCGCCCTGCTCCTGAATTGGCGAGGCTCGACGGCAAACGCCGAGCCTGAAAAACCTGAGCTTACAGCGTGATGGTGGTGCCCAATAGCAGCAGAAAGCCCGCCAGCCAGTTCGGGTGCGCCGGCCACGCAGGCGCTGTCACCAGGTTGCCTTCGATGTGCGCGTGGTCCACGGCAATCTCCACATAGGTGCCGCCGGCCAGCTTCACTTCCGGCGCGCAGGCCGGGTAAGCGCTGCATTCGCGACCCTTGAGAATGCCGGCCGCCGCCAGCAATTGCGCACCATGGCACACGGCGGCAATCGGCTTGCCGGCTTTGTCGAAGGCTTTCACCAGATCCAGCACCTTCTTGTTTAGCCGCAGGTATTCCGGCGAACGCCCGCCCGGCACCACCAGCGCGTCGTAGTCTTTGGCCTTGACCTTGGCGAAGTCGAAATTCAGGCCAAAGTTGTGGCCCGGCTTTTCGCTGTAGGTCTGATCCCCTTCGAAATCGTGAATGGCGGTGCGCACGCTTTGCCCGGCGGTTTTGTCTGGGCATACGGCGTGCACGGTGTGCCCCACCATCTGCAGCGCCTGAAACGGCACCATCACTTCGTAGTCTTCGACGTAATCGCCAACCAGCATGAGAATTTTCTTCGCGGCCATCGGGGTATCTCCAGCAGGGGAAAGGGCAGATGCATGCCAACCCAGCCAGTATTGCCGCGCCGCGTGGCGAACAGGTAATAGGCGACTACTACCGAATCACTGCTCGCCGAAACCCAACGCGCCCCAGAAACCCGGCGATGGCTCCATGGCAAAGCGCTGCGGCGGCTGGAACTCATGGGTGGCCACGATCTCCTTTTCCGCCAGGCTTGCCGGCACCAGTTGCAACGGCCCGTCCCCCAGCGTGGCCACACCCTCGCCGAGGGGCGGCGGATTGAGCTCGTCATAGCGCAGGTAGTAGGTGCCGCCCGCGCCTACATCCAAATTGAAACCGGCGATGCGATTGAAATCGAGCATGCCGTCGGCCAGCGCCGTCCAGAACGAGCCGAATAACGGTCGGCGCATTTCCACGGGATAACTGGCCACGTCCAGTTCCAGCACCAGGTAGCTGTTGCTCGGCAGGCTGCCGATCAGGCGTTTGTTCAGAAACAGGCCGGGCGCTTCCAGCTCCTGGTCCGCCCAATCGCTTTGCGGGCGATAGAGATACACCAGCGCAAGGTCTTCCTCGGGGGAATGGGGCGTGAACAACGGGCCGTCATTGGTATTCAGGAAGGCGCCGGGCGAGGAGCAACCGGCGAGGCACAGCAGCAGCAAAACAAGCAGCGGGTGATGTCGGCTCAAGCGCGCATTCCTCTTATGGTTATGGCGATGAGACTAGCGAGGTGCCCCGCTGAAGGCACCCGACAAAAGGCTGGGTTCCACTGTTTGCAGCCTCGAGGCTAAAAATAAACACGCCATCTGTAGGAGAGGCTTCAGCCTCGATTGGCCCTCCGCTACTTGCGCCGATCCAACACATTCACCACCAACCTATCCAACCACCCCCACAACCGCTGCTGCATGCGCTTCCACAACGGCCGCGACTTCCACAGGTCCATGGTTATTTCGCGACTCTGGCCAAAGTCGTTGAGAAAACTCTGCACCACCGCCTCGGTCAGCGGCGGCTCAACGGCCTCCAGGTTCGCTTCCAGATTGAAGCGCAGGTTCCAGTGATCGAAGTTGCACGAGCCAATGCTGGTCCAGTCGTCCACCAGCACCATTTTCAGGTGCAGGAAGCACGGCTGGTATTCAAAGATTTTCACCCCGGCGCGTAACAGCTTCGGGTAGTAGCGCTGGCCGGCGAAGCGCACCGGCGGGTTGTCGGTTTGTCGGCCAGTGAGCAGCAGCTGCACGTCGACGCCGCGCTGTGCGGCCTTGCGCAGCGAACGGCGGACTTTCCAGCTCGGCAGAAAATATGGCGTGGCCAGCCAAATGCGCCGTTGTGCGCTGTTCAAGGCGCGCACCAGCGATTGCACGATGTCGCTGTGCTGCATGGCATTGGCATACGCCACGCGGCCAAGCCCGGCGCCGCCGACGGGTAATACCGGCAAACGCGGACGCGGCCCCGGGGAAAATGGCAGCCAGGCGCGGTTTTGCGGATTGGCTGCCCATTGCTGTTCGAACAGCGTTTGCCAGTCCTGCACCAATGGCCCGGTGATTTCTACCATCACCTCATGCCACGCGCTGGTCGGCTCGCCGGGCGTCCAGAAAGCGTCGGTCACGCCCGTGCCGCCCACAAACGCAACGGCACCGTCGACCAGCAACAGCTTGCGATGGTCGCGATACAGGTTGCGCTGCCAGCGCCAGATTTTGATCGGGTTATAAAAGCGCAGCTCGATGCCGGCCTGCACCAGGCGCTCGCGATCGACCGCCGAAAGCGCCGAACTGCCGAAGCCGTCGAACAAGCAGCGCACTTGAACGCCACGCGCCGCAGCGGCACATAGCGTTTGCACCATCTGGTCGACGCAGGCGCCCGACTCGACCAGGTAAAGCTCAAGCTCCACCTGGCGCTGGGCGCGGTCGATGCACGCGAACATGCGCGGGAAAAATTGTGGCCCGTCCACCAACAACTCGAAGCCGTTGTCGGTGCGCCAAGGATAGATACGCCCCGGCATCAGCTCTGCATCCTTCGCGCTCGCACCACGCTCAACTCCTGATTCAAAAAGGAAAACGCCTTAACGCGCGGTGAAGATCAGCACAGCGCCCACCGGCACCGACCAACTGATGGTGGAAACGCCAGCCGCCTTGCGCAGGCCTTCCAGCCCGTCGGCCAGGCCAAAGTCTTCAACCTGCAGCACCAACGGCGCCAGAGTAACCACTTGGAAACGCTGTTCATCCAGGCGCGTCGCCAGCAGCTCAGCGCTATAGGCCTGGGTCTGGCCATGCAGTTCGACCGTCAACGGCAAGCGCAATTCCAACTGCGCACCGGGGGCCAGGTTGGCGATGGGCGCGAGGTCGAGTTGCGCGTTCACCAAGGCTTCGGGGAAGCGCTGCGTGTCGAACAACAAGGTGCGCAAACGCTCATCGCGCAGCGGAATGCCGGTGCTGGCCGAATCCAATTCCACTCGCAGATTAGCCTTGCCGGTTTCGTCGATTTGCCCGTGCAGCGTCAGAAAGCGATGCACCTCCGACAACTTGCCGTTCTTGGTGGAAATAAACGACAGCCGCGAGGACTCGTTATCCAAATACCAATCGGCCTGGGCCGGCGTCAGCGCGGTGAGAACAAAGGCGGCAATTGCACAGGTGAACAGCGTACGCATTGGGGCTCCGAGCAAGAGTGTGAGGCGGCACCTTAACCGCCTCACACTGACCTGCAAACCCCGGTTCGGTTCAGGATTGCGGCAGCGAATCAGCCTTTGGCAACAGCTGGCAGCCCTGGCGCGGCCCTTGCCAGGCGGCGGTTTGCGTGCTGCCCAGGCCGCGCGCGGTTACCCGCTTGTTGGCTTCGTCGTCGAAGAACCCACTAATGGGAATGTACTGCTTCACATAAGCCAGGCAGTACTGCGCCGGGTTATCCATCACGTAGCGGCACGAGCAATATTCCTTGGCCGACAGCGCGCCGATGATGCCGGGAAACGCTGCCAGGTGAACGCGGTTCTGCCAGGCCAACGCGGCCAGTGCCAGCCCAATCAGCAACAGCACGCTGCTGAACGGGCGACGCTTGATAAAGCTGCTCATCACTTGGCCTCCGCAGCGGTTTGAGCGGTCGGCGCGAAGGCCGCCTCAACCCGTTTCAACAGTTCGTTATGGGAATAGGTTTTGTCGCGATCATCGGCATAACGCACCACCACCAGCTTTTGCGCCGGCAGTACGTACAGCGCCTGGCCCCAATGGCCGAGCGCGGCGAAGGTGTCGTCCGGCGCATCCGGCCAGGGCTTGGCAGCGCCAGGCACGGCGACGTTCAGCCACCACTGCCCGCCGGGCACCGCATCGCCTTCGGTTTCCTTCGACGGCTGGTAGTTGGCGAATGGCGTGCGGTTGAAGTCCACCCAGGCTTTGGGCAGCACTTGCTGATCGCCCCAACGGCCGTCGCGCTGCATCAGCAGGCCGATGCGCGCCAGGTCGCGGGCAGTCAGGTAGGCATAAGACGAACCCACGAACGTGCCGCTGGCGTCGGTTTCCCACACGGCGCTGGTGATGCCCAGCGGCTCGAACAAAGCGGTCCACGGATAATCCTTGTACGCCTCATCCCCGACCATGCCGCGCAAGGCGGCGGCGAGCAGATTGGCGTCGCCGCTGGAATAGAGGAAGCGCGTGCCGGGCGTGGCGGCCTGATCGAAGCTGGCGGCAAACGCGGCCATGTCGCTACGGCCATGGGTGTAGAGCATTGCGACCACGCTGGAGCGCACCGGGGCGTACTCGTAGCCTTCCTGCCAACCCAGGCCCGAAGCCCAATTCAACAGGTGCCCGATCTTCACCTGCGGGTGCGCGTTCATGGGCGGATAGAACTTGGCCGCCGGGTCATCCAGTTTGAACAAGCCCTTGCCATACGCCACGCCGAGGGTCGTGGCCAGGATGCTTTTGCTCACCGACCACGCCAAGTGTGGAGTGCTGGCTTTGGTCGGCCCGGCGTAGCGTTCGTAAATAATCTGACCATCGCGAATCACCAGCAGCGCGTCGGTGCGAATGCCCTTGCGGCTGTCATCGTCGCGGGTGGGAAAGGCGTAGGTTTCGAGTGCTTCGATGGCTGGGCTGGCGGCGGCGGGCGTCATCGCCCAGTCGGCCGCCGGCCAGGTTTCGGCGAAGCCGTGAGGGATGAAGCAAAGCAAGCCGAGCGCAAGGCTTAAACGGCGTAAGGCAGGAACGGGCATTGGACGGCCTCTTGTTGGCGAAGGCGCCAACCCTAGCACGCGGCCGATGAACGCAAATAGCGCCGAACGTGCCGCAGATGGCGGCGGTTCGGCGCGATACGTCAGGCCCGTGCGGCCAAGCTGGACAGCGCATTGCTCAGACGCTTTTCGCGGGCAGTGCGGGCGATTTCCAACAAGCCAGCGTCGCGCTTCCACAGGTGTTGCCAATGCGGATCGCCACCGGCCATGGCGGCGTCGATGTCGCCGCGCAGGCTGTTGAATTGCTCGAACAAACCGGCCAGCAGCAGATGCGTAGCGGGCTCGTTCATGCCTTGGCGCGACACTTCAGCGCCACTGCTCAGCAATGCCAACAAGCGCAGCTTGAGTGCTTGCGGCCAAGCGTTGTCGACGCCAATGCCATACAGCCAGGCGGCCAGGGCGGTCAGCACATGTAAATCTTCCAGGGAGCGGAAGGGTTTGGCGTAAGCGTCCCAGCCATCGCCCGGCAAGCGCTCGCACTGCGCGCCTTCAAGGTGCAGGCGACCATGGCTGACGTCCGGCATCAGCGACAACGGCGGCAGCATTTCCACGCGCACGCCCGGCGCGCCGTTGTAGGCCACGCACACGGCCACTTGCGGCGTGTTGCCGGGCAAGTCGCTGCGGGCGGCGACCAGCAACCAGTCGGCTGCATCGGCGGCAGTAACGAAATCTTTGCGCCCGCTGAGGCTCAAGCCATCGAGGCGCACCTGCATGTCAGCGGGGCGCACGCTGCGGTTTTCCGTGACGCACAAGGCGCCCAAGGTCCACGGCGCCGACGGCCACAGCGCGCGCAGTGCGCCTTGGTAACCGGCCAGAAACGCCAAGCCGGGGGTAGCGGCTAGCCGTCCGCCGAGTAGCGCCAACTCGAACGGCGACACGCCCTCGCCCACGTTTGCCAACAAAGCGGCGTACCACTCTTCCAAACCAGCGGTTGCCGGCAGGCGCTCGGTGCAGCCGAGCAGTCGTTGCCAGTACATAAGCGCGTCCTCGTTCATTGTCATGCAAGCATCACTAAAGATTCATGGTGATGACACCGGGTGTTCCTAGCCTGAGCTTGCCCAACAAGGTCGACCGGCTGCAACCCAATCAAGCCGGCTTATGGAGGCTACTCGATGTCTACAATCGCCCGCACTCGTGACACCACTGCCGAACGCCGCCTGCAAGCCGAGCGCCTGGTCGGCCCTCGTGCCCTGCGTGAAGCCCAGGCTTTGCGCTTCAGCGTATTCAGCAAAGAGTTCGACGCCAAGCTCAAAGGCGCCGAATTGGGTCTGGACATGGACGATTACGATGGCCACTGCGCCCACATCGGCGTGCGTGACCTGAACACCGGCAAGCTGGTGGCCACCACCCGGTTGCTCGACCACAACGCCGCCCGCAGCTTGGGGCGCTTTTACAGTGAAGAAGAATTCAGCCTGCACGGCCTGGCGCATCTGCAAGGCCCGGTGCTGGAAATTGGTCGCACCTGCGTAGACCCGGCTTACCGCAACGGCGGCACCATCGCCGTGCTGTGGAGCGAATTAGCCGAAGTGCTCAACGAAGGCGGCTACAGCTACCTGATGGGTTGCGCCAGCATTCCCATGCAAGACGGCGGCATTCAGGCTCAGGCCATCATGCAGCGCCTGCGCGAACGCTACCTGTGCAACGAGCACCTGCGCGCCGAACCGAAAACCCCGCTGCCGAGCCTGGAAGTGCCGAGCAACGTCATCGCCGAGATGCCGCCGCTGCTCAAGGCCTATATGCGTCTGGGCGCGAAAATTTGCGGCGAGCCGTGCTGGGACCAGGATTTCCAAGTGGCCGATGTGTTCATTCTGCTCAAACGCGACGAGCTCTGCCCGCGCTACGCCCGCCACTTCAAGGCGGCGGTCTGATGAGCAAACTGCGCCTGTACGGGCGCCTCGCCAGGTTGCTGGCCACGGTGGGCCTGGGCCTGCTGGTGGCGACCACCATGACCGTGGTGGAGCGCCTGCACCTGCGCAACGAAAGTGCTATTCGCCAACGCTTGACCCGCTGGTTTCTGGCGCGTCTGAGCGGCGCATTGCCGTTTCAGATAGAAGTGCTTGGCAGCCTGCCGCAACGGCCGATGCTGTGGATCAGCAACCACATTTCCTGGACCGACATTCCGCTGCTGGGCATGTTGGCACCGCTGTCGTTTTTGTCCAAAGCCGAGGTGCGGACCTGGCCGGTCGCCGGCTGGCTGGCGAAAAAAGCCGGCACGCTGTTTATACGTCGCGGCTCAGGCGACAGCGCCCTGCTGGGTCAGCAACTACGTGAGCACTTGGAACAGCAACGCTCGCTGCTGATATTTCCGGAAGGCACCACCACCGACGGCCGCCAACTGCGCACCTTCCACGGACGCCTGCTGAGCAGCGCCATCGAAACCGGCACGCCGCTGCAACCGGTGGCCATCCGGTATGTGCGCGAGAACCAGGTAGACGTTGAAATTGCGCCGTTCATTGGCGATGACGATTTGGTCTCGCACCTGCTGCGCCTGCTCTCAAGCGACGTGGCCAGCGTGCGTATTCATTTGTTGGAACCGATTGAAACGCTGGGGGCTTCACGCAACGTGCTGGCCAGGCAGGCGCATCGGGCGATTGGCGTGGCGCTGTTTGGTGAGGTAGAGGTGGTGGATGTGGAAGACACGAATCTCGCCGCCTGATACATCGCCCCGTAGGAGCTAGCTTGCTAGCGAACCCTGCAACCACCGTTCACGACGTTCGTTTGCGGGGTTCGCCACCAAGGTGGCTCCTACAACAACCGGCGCGCAAACGCCTGCAACTCGGGGTAGAACGCATGAAAATCCTCGGTCAGCGGCTCATACAACTCACGCAATTCCGCCATCGCGCCGTCCAGCATCTGCGGGCGTGACAAGCGTCGGCTCATGCCAGACACCACCTGTTGCAACACCTCGAACTCTTCATAACTGCCCAGCCAATCCTGCGCCGCCATGCGTGGTGCCACATAGGCCAAGCGCTCGGGCAAAGCCGGCTCGTTGCTCAGCACGTGGTACACGCGAGTAGTGAACTGGGCTAACGGCTCGTCGGCGTAGCGCGGCCAATGGCGCGCCAGGCAGTGATCAAAAAATAGGTCAATCAGAATGCCCGCCGTTCGCCGCCGCGCTTGCGGGAAGCGGGCTTTGGCTTGCAGAACCAAGGGATGGCTGTCGGTGAACGCGTCGATTCGCCGGTGCACGGCGATCGCCCGCTCTATGGGCGCGGGAAAGCGGCCGGCCAGCGGTCCTTTGACGAAATCGCCGTACAGGCTGCCGAGCAGTTGTTCCGGCTGATCACCGCCCAGATGAAGGTGTGCGAGGTAATTCATACGCCGAGTGTAGAGGCAGAACGGGGATCAATCCCAGCTGCGCCGATCACTCGGGCTGATGACTACTATCGCCACGATCAATCTGTATATCGGCAAACACCGATATAAAGTTCGCCCCACGCCGATACACACCCGGCAACCTTTAGCGAACGGACGGTTACGACCATGCCAATCGACCTCGATGAAATCTTCAAAGCCCTCGCCCATCCGGTGCGTCGCCAGATGCTGGTGTGGCTGAAAGACCCGCACACCCATTTCGTTGAGCAAGAACATCACCCGTTCGAGATCGGCGTCTGCGCCGGCAAGTTCGATGTCAAAACCGGCCTGTCGCAATCCACCGTTTCCGGCCATCTCGCCAGCCTGGAACGCGCCCGCCTGGTCACTCGCCAGAAAGTCGGCCAGTGGAATTTCTTCAAACGTAATGAAGACGTGATCCAGGCCTTCATCAGCCATTTGCACGACGCGCTTTAAGCACAGCCGCACTCGCCTTTTCCGGAGCACCCGACATGCCCCTCGCACTTATTGTTCTGGCGTTATCCGCCTTCGCCATCGGCACCACCGAGTTCGTGATCATGGGGCTTTTGCCCGATGTCGCTGCCGACCTTGGCGTGTCGATTCCCGGCGCTGGCTGGCTCGTCACCGGTTACGCCCTGGGCGTGGCCATCGGCGCGCCGTTCATGGCCATGGTCACCGCCAGTTGGCCGCGCAAGGCCGCCTTGCTGGCCCTGATGGGCATCTTTATCGCCGGCAACCTGTTCTGCGCCCTCGCCGCTGACTATCAGATGCTGATGATCGCCCGCATCATCACCGCCCTGTGCCACGGCGCGTTTTTTGGTATCGGTTCGGTCGTAGCCGCCAGCCTGGTGCCGGCTAACCGCCGCGCCTCGGCCGTGGCTTTGATGTTCACCGGTCTGACCCTCGCCAACGTGCTCGGCGTGCCGCTGGGCACTGCCCTTGGCCAAGCCGCTGGCTGGCGCTCGACCTTCTGGGCCGTCACCGTCATTGGCGTGGTGGCCCTTATCGGCCTGTGGCGCGCCCTGCCCCATCAACACGATCAGGAAAAAGCCGACCTGCGCAGCGAACTGCGTGCCATGCGCGGCGCCGGGGTGTGGCTGGCATTGAGCACCACGGTGTTTTTCTCGGCCTCGGTGTTCGCCCTGTTCACCTATATCGCGCCGATGCTGGGCGAAGTGACCGGCGTTTCGCCCACTGGCGTGACCTGGACCCTGCTGCTCATCGGCCTCGGCCTTACCATCGGCAACATTGTCGGCGGCAAGCTGGCCGACTGGCGTCTGGGCACAACGCTGACTGGCGTATTCATCAGCCTGGCGGTGTTGGCCAGCCTGTTCAGCTTTACCGCTGGAGCGCTGATTCCCGCCGAGATCACCTTGTTTCTCTGGGCCATGGCGGCGTTCGCCGCTGTGCCCGCGCTGCAAATCAACGTCATGGCCTTTGGCAAAGACGCGCCGAACCTGATCAGCACCCTGAACATCGGCGCCTTCAACCTGGGCAATGCACTGGGCGCCTGGGTGGGCGGCGTGGTCATCAGCCGCGGCATGGGCCTGACCGACGTGCCGCTGGCCGCCGCCGCGCTGGCGGTCGTCGCCCTGATCGCCACACAACTTACCAACAACGCCCGTAACGAATTGCAGCCGGTGCTCGACTGAGCCCGGTTGTTCGAACCAAGCCCTACCCCTTACTGACTCATTACTTACGATCCACTGGAGACTGTATTCATGGCGACTCTTTTTGACCCGATTACCATTGGCGACCTGCAACTGAAAAACCGCATCGTTATGGCCCCGCTGACCCGCTGCCGCGCCGACGAAGGCCGCGTGCCCAACGCGATGATGGCCGAGTACTACGCCCAGCGCTCCTCGGCTGGCCTGATCCTCAGCGAAGCCACCTCGGTTACGCCGATGGGTGTTGGCTACCCCAACACCCCCGGCATCTGGTCCGACGCGCAAGTACGTGGCTGGAGCAATATCACCAAGGCCGTGCACGCCAATGGCGGCAAAATTTTCCTGCAACTGTGGCACGTAGGCCGGGTTTCCGACCCCAGCTACCTGGACGGCGAACTGCCGGTAGCACCGAGCGCCATCGCCCCTAAAGGCCACGTCAGCCTGGTGCGTCCGCTGAAAGACTTCGTCACCCCGCGTGCCCTGGCCACCGAAGAAATTGCCGACATCGTCGAGGCCTACCGCAACGGCGCCGAGAACGCCAAAGCCGCCGGGTTTGACGGCGTGGAAATCCACGGCGCCAACGGCTACCTACTCGACCAATTCCTGCAAGACAGCACCAATCAGCGCACCGACCAATACGGCGGCTCCCTGGAAAACCGTGCGCGTCTGATGCTCGAAGTGACCGACGCCGTGTTGTCGGTATGGGAACCGGGCCGCGTGGGCATGCACCTGGCACCCCGCGCCGACAGCCATGACATGGGCGACTCCAACCGCTCGGCCACCTTCAGCTACGTGGCTCGCGAGCTGGGCAAACGTGGCATCGCGTTTATCTGCACCCGTGAGAAACAAGGCGAAGACAGCATCAGCGCCGAACTGAAAGCAGCTTTCGGCGGCGTGTTTATCGCCAACGAACGCTTCACCAAAGAAAGCGCCAACGCCCTGCTCGCCAGCGGCGGCGCCGACGCGGTAGCGTTTGGCATTCCCTTCATCGCCAACCCGGATCTGCCAGCGCGTTTGGAACAAGATGCACCGCTGAACGAACCGCACCCGGAAACCTTCTACGGCAGCGGCCCGGTGGGTTACATCGACTATCCGCGTCTGTAACTAAACCGCACTTAGTGACCTGTAAAAAAGGCGACCTTCGGGTCGCCTTTTTTACATTCGCCGATTCGTCCTAACGTCCGCGCAGAAAGATCATATCGTCGCCGCTGCGCACTGAAGCCATAACCGGAACCGTCCTGCAACTGCATCGCTGAGCCTCCTTTAGTGTTCTGGGGAATCAAATATTTGCGGACCCGGCCATGAACAAACACTGCTTTCGCCTCGTCTTCAGCAAGCCCCTGGGCTTTTTAATTCCCGTTGCGGAAATCACTACTGCCCAGCGCAAACCTGGGCAGCGGCAGGGGCCTGCTGCTAGTTCGGTTGAGGCCAAGCCGCCGGCGTTTTCGCTTAAACACCTCGCGCTTTCTCTGCTAGTGGCGGGCGTGCCGAGTTGGGCGGCCGCCGAGATTCTGCTGGATCGCAGCGGCGGCGGCAGTGTGGCCAGTGCTGCCAATGGCGTGCCAGTGATCGAGATTGCCAATACGTGAAATAGGTTTTGAATCGATCGACGACTATTTCAGCGGCTTTACGGAAGACCAGCGCCACACCGACTTTTATGACCAAGCCCAGCGTAGCGTCTTGAAATCCCTGGAAGAAGCGTTGGAAGGCCCCCAACTGCAAATAATGACTGAGGCAATTAAAGCGGGTCTTCATGTGGATTTCATCGATGGCGGTCGTTATATGGACGACGATGTAATAGACAACCTTGACGAATTATCCGTCCGCAATGCGTATATGACAAAAAAACTCAGTGGAGAGAAGAAATATAGCGAACCTGGTGTACTAGGATTGTTTGGCCTCGAACACTCTAGAACCTATGCAGGGACCGATGGAACACTCCAACCGGCCATGCAGCAAACATTAAATTTCCCCCAGAATCGAGTGCATGAAACATTTGCTTTATATCATGACCATACAACCGGCGAATACTTCTTCCCTTGGTCGCACCTTGGCGCGATGGCCAATCAAACAGCGGAGATGTCCTTATCCTTCCCTTATAAGAAGACGGCAGCAGACCAACAGTACAAGGCTCGAACAAATAAAAGCCATGTCATCATCGACGCATCTGATGGTGCCGCGGACGAACGCATCAAGCGTATTGTAGAACAACGCCCGTCCACCAGTATAATTTTCAAGCCCTCCGACACCCACGGCCTTGAGTACATCTCAGGAACAAGGCTTAACATCGACCACCTTCCTACCAAAGCCTACCTATTTGGTAACGAAAACAGCGACAGTTCGAAGTTAGACCGCCTGCTTTCGCATGCGGCCCTTAAGCTAGATGCAGATCTAGCTGATATTTCAGTTAAAAAGATTTACGTCGGTAGCCCGCAAACGCCCGTAGAGGAAGGGAGCCAACGTGGTAGCAAATCTATCCAGGTTAATAGCGACCTTATTCACTCATCCAACAAGCACCCCCAAGAAGAAGGCACGAACAAAACGGCGACTATAAGCCAGCCAAGCGCTGGCAAAGACAGGGCGACTGCCCCCGATCCACTAACGCTAGCGCCCCCGTCCGGTCGCTCGCACGCGGCGGATTTTATCGCTGAGGCCAGGGCAGAACAAATGATAAGCCCTGAATCGAAAGAGTACCTTGATCAGGTAAAACTGGTAATTGCCGAACAGTTAAACACTGGGCCCGTGCTGCTAGGCGAATACCATTTGTTGCCCGAAGCGTTACTCCTGACCAAGCAACTTATTTCAGAAGACAGGGTCAAGCGACTGGTACTTGAGTCTCCGCCGTTGAGCGAACTGCTGCATGATCAAGAGGCCGCCAACATCAGCCATTATATGGCGACGAAAAAAATATCCTCGACTGGGGAACTTGTCGCCACGCTTCCAGAGCTAGGAGATTCTTCAGATCACCTTGAGCGAGTTCTACACTGGCAAGAAAAGATAAAGCCATTTGCCGACGAGTTAAAAAGCTCGGGATGGGCATCACTGGACACTTACCTTGCCAATTTTCAGCCTAGCGATGCTGCATCGGAACGTTTTCGCCAAGCGCAGTATTTATTTAATGAAGCAACCGCGGCAGCCGGTAACGACGAGTACAACCAATTGGCTTCTCATGCGATTAGCTCAGGCACGCAAATAGCCTTTGTCGACGGAGGTCGGACTCGTAACGAGTATACGGACAATGGAAGTATAGCTGCTTATGATGGCGATTCTTTTCATCTACGCAACTTGGACATGGCCAACCGGATCAAGCCCGACGGAGACGAGATTGCCGCCGGGACGCTTGGATTGTTCGGATTGGATCATCTGAAGACATCCGTTTCCAATCAAGGAACGCTGAACCCTGCTTTACAAGAGCTTCTAAACATACCCGAAGATCGAGTTCATCAGCTCATGCCGATGTTCACGGACCTACAATCAGGCAAGGAATACTTCCCGTCACTCATTCAACCCAGAGCCAGCCACGCAGGCGCGTCAATTACGCATCCTTTCAAGTTACTGCCTGAATATAATCAGCAGAACGGCGAGCAAAGGCTCTATCAAGAACGAAAAAATAGAAGCCACGTAATTGTCAATCTTGTAGGGGATAAAGCGGCATCCGAAATAGCCGGACTACAGGACGCGCATCCTTCGAGCAACATCACTTTTTCAGGCGATCGCAAGGGCCTACGCTACGAATCTGGCATAGCAGTGAACTTTAGTTCCGACATTAAAACCAAAGTCTATATTCTGTCAGATCCCGCCAAACCGACTCTCTCGACCGAGTTTGTGTTGAGCCAATTAGGAAAGATGTTGGGGAGGGACGAAAAGAACTTCAAAGTAAAGGAAGGCTTGCTGGAAAGCGACAGCGATAGCGGAGCAGATACCCCGTTATAAATCGGCAAAACCAAATCCACCCATAGCCAGTGGCGGCGGACCGCATCAAAGCGGTGCCACCGCCGCGCCAGCGCAGCGTACAGGTCCCTGCTCCGAACCTCGGACTGCCTGGTCACGACGCTTTGCCCAAGGCACTCCGCTTCGATATTGCTAGAATGCCCACCCTCAATTCGTACGCCGCCGTTGGAGCTGCTTCATGACCGTCGTCTCGTCCCCGCTTTCGCCCACGTTGCAACTGGCTTGCGATCTGATCCGCCGTCCCTCGGTTACCCCGGTGGATGCCGATTGCCAGGCGGTGATGATCGAGCGACTGCGGGCGCTGGGTTTTGCCATCGAGCCGATGCGCATCGAAGACGTCGATAACTTCTGGGCAACCCATGGCGGCGAAGGCCCGGTGCTGTGTTTCGCCGGCCACACCGACGTAGTGCCCACCGGCCCCTTGCAGGCGTGGCAGCACGCGCCGTTCGATGCCAAGGTCGATGAAGACGGCATGCTTTGCGGCCGTGGCGCGGCGGATATGAAAGGCAGCCTGGCGTCGATGATCATCGCCGTGGAGCGCTTTGTGGCGGACTACCCCAACCACAAAGGGCGCATCGCCTTTCTGATTACCAGCGACGAAGAAGGCCCGGCGCACCACGGCACCAAAGCGGTGGTCGAGCGTTTGGCGGCACGTAACGAGCGCCTGGACTGGTGCATCGTTGGCGAACCGTCGAGCACTACCTTAGTGGGCGATGTGGTCAAGAACGGCCGCCGCGGCTCGCTCGGTGCCAAGCTCACGGTGCGCGGCGTGCAAGGCCATGTGGCCTATCCGCACTTGGCGAAAAACCCGATCCACTTGGCCGCGCCGGCGCTAAGCGAATTAGCCGCCGAGCATTGGGATGACGGCAACACCTTCTTCCCGCCGACTAGTTTCCAGATTTCCAACCTCAACGCCGGCACCGGCGCCACCAACGTCATTCCGGGCGAGCTGGAGGCGGTGTTCAATTTCCGTTTTTCCACCGAATCCACCGTTGAAGGGCTGCAGCAACGCGTGGCCGTGATTCTCGATAAACACGGCCTGGACTGGCATGTGGAATGGTCGCTGTCGGGCTTGCCATTCCTTACCGAACCGGGCGACTTGCTCGATGGCGTGGCGGCAGCGATCAAGTCGGTTACCGGCCGCGACACCAAGCCGTCTACCAGCGGCGGCACGTCTGATGGACGTTTTATCGCCACCCTTGGCACACAGGTGGTGGAGCTCGGCCCGGTCAACGCCACCATTCACCAAATCAACGAACGGGTACTGGCCAGCGATCTCGACACCCTCACCGAGATCTACTACCAAACCCTCGTCAACCTGCTCGCCTGATGCTCGCCTGTCCCATTTGCAGCGCGCCGCTGCACGCGGTTGATAACGGGGTCGCCTGCCCGGCGAACCACCGTTTCGACCGCGCACGCCAGGGTTACCTGAACCTGTTGCCGGTGCAGCACAAAAACAGCCGCGACCCTGGCGACAACCAGGCCATGGTCGAAGCGCGTCGGCGTTTTCTCGACGGCGGGCACTACGCGCCGGTGGCCAAACGCCTCGCCGAATTGGTGGCTGAACGCGCGCCCACGCAGTGGCTGGACATCGGCTGCGGCGAAGGCTATTACACCGCGCAGGTCGCTGACGCCGTGCCGGCGGCCGATGGCTATGCGCTGGATATTTCCCGCGAGGCGGTAAAGCGCGCGTGCAAACGCAGCCCGCAGTTGACCTGGCTGGTGGCGAGCATGGCGCGTATTCCCTTGGGCGATGCCAGTTGCCAGGCGCTGATCAGCGTATTCAGCCCACTGGACTGGCAAGAAGCCAAACGCGTGCTCAGCCCCGGCGGCGGCTTGCTGCGCATCGGCCCAACCAACGAGCACCTGATGGAATTGCGCGAAAAGCTCTACGACCAGGTGCGTGACTACAGCGATGAAAAACACCTGGCCCTGGTGCCCGACGGCATGCGCCACGCCCACAGCGAAACGCTGCAATTCACCTTGAGCGTGGACAGCGAACAGGCCCGCGCCGACCTGCTGGCCATGACGCCTCATGGCTGGCGCGCCAGTGCCGAGCGCAGGGAAGCAGTGGTAGCCGCAGCGCTGAAAGTCACCGTGTCCATGCGCTACGATTGGTTTGAGTTAGATCGCCAAGCCTGAGCGGCGAATCCTGAATTAGAGAGAACCCCCATGCGCCAACCCGACATCGAAATCTATGTAAAAGACGCCGACCACAACGCCATCACCCACTGGCTGAGTAAGGCGCTGGGCCCGTGTTCAGCGTGGCGGCAACAGGGGCAGACCTACAAATGCAGCATCACCACCAGCGAAGGGCTGATCCCCGTGACCTGGCTGCCCAAAGCCGTGGGTAAGTGGAACAGCCTGTTTCTGGAAAGCGACATCACCCCATGGGACGACGACCTCGCCTGCGCCCGCGCCGCCTTCGCTGCGCTGAACGTGGAAGTACGGTGCGCGCCGGGTGGCTGGAGTGAGGAAGAGGCAGAAGAACAGGCTGATCGCTGGATTCGCATCAGCGCCGATGGGGAAGAAGAGATTACCTGGCATACCAGTTGAAGCGGATTCCCACGACTGTCGTTTGCAGGGATCGCGGCTAAAGCCGCTCCTACAGATGGTGCAGAACTTGTGGGAGCGGCTTTAGCCGCGATGCTGTTAACGTTTGAAATCAAAAAGCCCTGCACGAGCGGGGCTTTTTGTTGGGTAACCGGAGCATTCAGCCTTTGGTTACGTCCTCGGCCTGCGGGCCCTTTTGACCATCGATTACAGCAAACTCAACGCGATCGCCTTCATTCAGGGACCGGTGGCCTTCGCCGCGAATCGCGCGGTAGTGAACAAACACGTCGGCGCCACTTTCACGCTGAATGAAGCCATAGCCTTTGGAATCATTGAACCACTTAACGGTTCCTGTCTCGCGTTCAGCCATTACTACTTTCTCCAACTCGCATTTTTTTATGTCCTCTCAAAGGAGGTATCGACGGATCAGCGGCGGCACATCGAAGCGAAGCGGCGCCGGCTGATTGCGTAAGCACAAAGCCTGCCAAGCAATTTCCGCCACTGCGCCCCATGCCTCGTGATAGAGCGGTCTAGCGGCTTTTTATGTCAGGTACGTGCGTACGAAAAACCGGTTTACTACTGCCGATTTTGTGGGCATCGGTAACATTTCGGTGCGCGTTCGAGGGGATCAGCCCCCGCTTGCGGCAACCGGCGTAACCTCGCCCCCACGCGCGCCCAAACGGCGTCGGCTGGTGTGCCAGATGCCTTTTGCCGCCGGGCATTTCATACGGCAAACTAGCGTCCCCGAGCCGAGGCTCGATTTCGACAGACTCTGTATGACCCGCTCCCCGTTTCGCCGTCTTGTCTTCGGTACCCTGCGCCGCCTTTTGTATCTCTGGGTGCGCTCGGAAACCATCAACCAGTCCGCCTTCACCCTCAAGCTCGACCGCAGCAAGCCGGTGCTCTATGTGCTGCAGCAGCCGTCGCTGAGTGACCTGGCGGTGCTCGACAGAGAGTGCACCAAGGCCGGACTGCCGCGTCCGGTGGTGCCGGTGGCCGTTGGCGATCTGATTGAGCCGGCTGCATTCTTCTACCTCAACCCCGAGCCGGGTTGGCTGGGCACGCCGAGCAAGCCCGGCACGTCGCCGACCTTGGTACGCCTGGTCGGTGCGCTGAATCAGCACGCAGTGGAAGACGCGCAAATCGTGCCGGTGAGCGTGTTTTGGGGCCAGTCCCCCGACCGCGAAACCAGCCCGTGGAAACTGCTCTTTGCCGACAGTTGGGCGGTGACCGGGCGCCTTCGCCGTCTGGTGAGCATTCTGATTTTGGGGCGCAAAACCCGCGTGCAGTTCTCGGCGCCGATTCACCTGCGCGAAATCGTGGCGCAAGACAAAGGCCACGAGCGCACCCTGCGCATGGTGCAACGCCTGTTGCGGGTGCACTTTCGCAACCAGCGCGCGGCCGTCATTGGGCCGGACGTGTCGCACCGTCGCAATCTGGTGAAAGGCCTGGTGCACGGTCCGTTGGTGCGCCAAGCCATTGCCGAGGAAGTCGAGCGCGAGAAAATCTCGCCGGCTAAAGCTGAAGCCCTGGCGCTGCGCTACGGCAACGAAATCGCTTCGGACTACACCTATACCGCCATCCGGTTCCTGGAGCTGGTGCTGAGCTGGTTCTGGAACAAGATTTACGACGGCATCAAGGTCAACCACATCGAAGGCGTGCAAGACGTAGCGCAGGGGCACGAGGTGATTTACGTGCCCTGCCACCGCAGCCATATCGATTACCTGCTGCTCTCTTACCTGCTGTTCCGCAACGGCCTGACGCCGCCGCACATTGCGGCCGGCATCAACCTGAACATGCCGGTCATCGGTGGCCTGCTACGTCGTGGCGGCGCCTTCTTTATGCGCCGCACCTTCAAGGGCAATCCGCTGTACACGGCGGTGTTCAACGAATACCTGCACACCTTGTTCAGCAAGGGCTTCCCGGTTGAGTACTTCGTGGAAGGCGGTCGCTCGCGCACCGGGCGCATGTTGCAGCCCAAGACCGGCATGCTGGCGATCACCTTGCGCAGCTTCCTGCGCTCCAATCGCCTGCCGGTGGTGTTTGTGCCGGTGTACATCGGTTACGAGCGCGTGCTCGAAGGCCGCACTTACCTGGGCGAGCTGCGCGGTGCGAGCAAGAAGAAAGAGTCGATCTTCGATATTTTCAAAGTCATCGGCGCGCTCAAGCAGCGCTTTGGCAGCGTGTGGGTGAACTTCGGTGAGCCGATCAAGCTGGCCGAATTCCTCGATGCCGATCAACCGGGCTGGCGCGAGCAGGAACTGGGGCCGCAATACCGCCCCGAGTGGCTGAGCGACAGCACCCATCGGTTGTCCGAGCGCGTGGCGCAGCACCTCAACGAGGCGGCGGCCGTGAACCCGGTGAACCTGGTGGCGCTGGCGTTGCTGTCTACCAGCAAACTGGCACTCGACGACCGCGCCCTCACCCGCGTGCTCGACCTGTACCTGACCCTGCTCCGCGCCGTGCCGTATTCGCCGCACACCACGTTGCCCGAAGGCGACGGCCAGGCGCTGATTCAGTACGTGCAAGGCATGAAGTTGCTCGCCGAGCAGAAAGATTCGCTGGGCAAGATTCTGTATCTGGATGAGCAGAACGCCATCCTGATGACCTACTACCGCAACAACGTGCTGCATATTTTCGCCCTACCGGCGTTGCTCGCCAGCTTCTTCCAGAGCAGCGCGCGCATGAGCCGCGAGCAGATTCTGCGTTACACCCGTGCGTTGTATCCGTACTTGCAGTCGGAGCTGTTTATCCGCTGGAACGTGGATGAACTGGAGCCGGTGGTGGATCAATGGCTGGCAGCGTTTGTCGAGCAAGGGCTGCTGAAGTTCGAGAACGATGCCTACGTGCGCCCGGCGCCGAGCTCGCGCAATTTCGTGTTGCTGACGCTGCTGTCGCGCGCCATCGCGCAAACCTTGCAGCGTTTCTACATGGCCACGGCCCTGCTGCTTAATGCCGGGCAGAACACCATCAGCGCGGAAGAGCTGGAAGACCTGTGTACGGTGATGGCGCAGCGCTTGTCGATTCTCCACGGCCTGAATGCCCCGGAGTTTTTCGACAAGAGCCTGTTCCGTCACTTCATCCAGACCCTGCTCGACCAAGGCGTGCTGCGCCAGGACCAGGCCGGCAAGCTCAGCCACCATCCGCTGCTCAACGAGCTGGCCGAAGGCGCGGCCAAGCGGGTATTGCCGGCAGAGATTCGCTTGTCCATTCGCCAGGTGGCGATGGATCGCAGCGAGGATCTGGTGGACGGGTTGTAAGGGTCTGGCAGATGTGAAAAAGGGAGCGCTGAGCGCTCCCTTTTTTTGCCTGGAAATCACCTTTTGCAGGGATCGCGGCTGAAGCCGCTCCTACAGGATGGCGGTGTTTGGGGGAGCGGCTTTAGCCGCGATTCCTGCAAAACACCACTCTGGCGATCAACGCGCCAAACGCTGGTTCCGGCGCAAATCAATCATGTCTTGATGGGTACAGGTCAGCGGCGAAGCGCCGGTGAGGTCGTAGCAGGTCTGGCCGAATTTCATTGGCCAATAAATGATCGCGAACGGTGGCCAGAAAATCGAGCCGACCCGGAAGCGCGAACGCAGTTTGCCTTCTTGCAACACGGTGCCGTTGTCGTCGGTGATTTTGTACGGAATACCACCCGCAGCACTCCAGGCGAACGGACGAGTTTTGATCAGTCCTTGGTTGTACTGGGTGTCGCGTTTGTAGATTTCGACTGTGCTGTGCTCAGGCAGCTTGAAATAGGCGGCGGTGGAGCAGCCACTCACCAGAGCGGCCAGCGCCAACGCGCCGGCAATACGGGAGAACTTCATTGCGCGGAATGTCCTTATAGTCGCCGCCTGGAACGTTGGCGGGCGCGCATAGTGCCAACCTGCCACTTGTAATGCCAGTCCTCCGGTCTCCTTGCACTGCCGTGCTACGCGATCAGACCTTGAATACGCTCGCCAGGTGCTGCTCATAGCGGGCGATGTCTGCTTCCACGTTCGGGCGCTTCATCACATCCACGCTCAAAAAGGTCGGCAAGCCGGTCATGCCGAGGAATTGATTGGCTTTGTGAAACGGGAAGTACACCGCGTCCACGCCTTTGCCTTCGAAGAAATCGGTGGGCTCATCGAAGGCTTGCTGGGGCGCGTTCCAGGTCGCGGAAATCATGTACTGCTTACCGTGCAGCAAGCCGCCGCTGCCGTATTTCTGCGACGCATCGGAACGGGTGCGGCCGTCGTTGGCGTACAGGCTGCCGTGACCTTCGGTGAACACTTCGTCGATGTACTTTTTCACGGTCCAAGGCGCGCCCATCCACCAGCCCGGCATCTGATAAATGATCACGTCGGCCCAGAGAAACTTTTGCACTTCTTCCGCTACGTCATAGCCGCCATCGATAAAGGTTTCGCGAACGTCAAAACCGGAGCGATCGAGAAAGCTCAGCGCGGCGTCGTGCAGGGTCTGGTTGTAGCGGCCATCGGAGTGGGCGAACTGTTTGCCGCCATTAAGCAGAAGGATATTTTTCACGGGGAAAACCTCGGTGAGTGAGTCGATGGCCGGCAGACTACCGGCCTCACGCGAGGAGAAAAACCGCAGGGGGCGCAAATGATATTTGCTCAAAAAGCACGAATAACTCACCAACTCCCCATTTAAAATGCAGCAATCAACCTCACCCCGAGCCGTCCCCATGAGCGAACAACCCTACGGTTTTATTCTGCACGCCTACACCAAACCCGAAATGTCCAACGCCTTCGAGGCGCTGTTCAGCACTTATGTCGAACCCAGCCGCGCGGAACCGGGCTGCATCGAATACCACATGCTGCGCGACGCTCAAGACCCGACCCTGTTCATCTTTTATGAGGTCTGGCAAAGCAAAGCGCACCTCGACGCGCACTCGGCCTTGCCGCATATGCAGCGTTTCGCTGAGACGCGGATGGACTACCTGACGCGCGATTTCGACATTCGACCCATCGTCATGCTCAGCCCCTCGTCTGCCAACCGTTGAGCCCGAAGCGGCAAAAACTCTTGAAACCCTCAGCGCAGGTCGCGTCTAAACCAGTAACCGGTCGGCATCCATCGATACGTCGCACCGATCTGCGCGAGGACCCGAATGATGAGTACGCACCTGATCAAACTCTTCACCCAGCCGGACCGCGTCTGGACTGAAATCCGCAAGGAAGAGGAAGAGAAACCCCATAATTACTGGCCGCATCTGATTTTTCTTGGGCTGATTCCGCCCTTCGCCCTGTTTATAGGCACTACCCGTGTGGGCTGGAGCCTGGCGGAGAACGAGACGGTTCGCCTGACCGCCGACAGCGCCCTGGCACTGAGCGCGATGATCTATGCCGCGACCTTGATCGGCACGGCGTTGATGGGCTTTTTCATTCGCTGGATGTCGCGCACATTCGACGCCCGCCCCACCCTGAACCAGTGCATCGGCTTCGCCGCGTACACCGCCTCGCCGCTGTTTGTCGCCGGCTTGGCCGGGCTCTACCCGAGCCGCTGGCTGGCTGTGTTTGTGCTACTGGCCGCCTGCGCTTACTCGACGTTCCTGCTGTACGTTGGCCTGCCCACTTTTATGCGCAATAACCAGAAGCAAGGCTTTCTGTTTGCCTCCAGCGTGTGGGGCGTTTCCGTGCTCACGCTGACCACGGTGCTGGTGTCGGCGATTCTCTATTGGTACTTCTACCTGCCGCCCGAATACCTGCGCGGCCCGATGGGCCAGTAACCGTCGTCAACACACCGCCCGGGTTTGCCTGGGCGGTGCGCTCAGCTAAGCTCCGGCCATTCACCACAATAGGAATGCGCCCATGCTTCGCTCCACTGCCACCTTCGCCACCCTGCTCGCCGGCATTGCGCTTTCCGCGCAGGCGTTCGCGTTGTCCATTAGCGACCTCTCGCAAACCGACGCCAGCAGCGGCCTTAAAGATGCCCTGACCCAAGGTGCGCAAATTGCCGTGAAAGAACTCGGCAAGCCGGGTGGCTTCAGCAACAACGACGAGGTACGCATCGAGTTGCCCGGCAAGCTCGGCAAAGCCGCCAAGGCGATGAAAATGATGGGCATGGGCGCGCAGGTCGACCAACTCGAAACCAGCATGAATAAAGCCGCCGAAGCCGCGGTGCCGCAAGCTCAGGCGCTGCTGGTGGATGCTGTGAAAAAAATGACCGTGGCCGATGCCAAAGGGATTCTGGCCGGCAAGGATGACGCCGCCACCCAATACTTGAACAAAAGCAGCCGCGAGCAGATTCGCGCCAAGTTCTTGCCCATCGTCAAGCAAGCCACCGACCAGGTTGGCCTGGCCAAGCAGTACAACGCCTTCGCCAGCCAGGCTGCGACCCTTGGTGCTGTGGATGCAAAAAGCGCCAATATCGAAAACTACGTGACAGAGAAAGCGCTCGATGGCTTGTTCGAGATGATCGCCAAACAGGAAGCCACCATCCGCGAAAACCCGGCGGCAGCGGCAACCAGCCTGGCCAAGAAAGTGTTCGGCGCGCTGTAAGCCACGCCCACGACAGCCACAAAAAAGCCCGGCCAATTCGCCGGGCTTTTTTGTTCTACTCGGCGACCTTCTCTTCCGGTCGCACCTTGAACCACGCGGCATACAAGGCCGGAAGGAACAATAAGGTCAGCGCCGTCGCCACAATCAGCCCCCCCATGATCGCCACCGCCATCGGCCCGAAGAAGGTACTGCGCGACAGCGGAATCATCGCCAGCACCGCCGCCAGTGCGGTGAGCACGATGGGACGGAAGCGCCGCACCGTGGCGTCGATAATGGCGTGCCAGCGGTCATGGCCGGCGTTGATGTCTTGCTCGATCTGGTCCACCAGAATCACCGAGTTACGCATGATCATGCCGGACAAGGCGATGGTGCCGAGCATGGCCACAAACCCGAACGGCTGGTTGAACACCAGCAAGAACAAGGTCACGCCGATCAGGCCCAGGGGCGCGGTGAGAAACACCATGGCCGAGCGCGAGAAGCTTTTCAGCTGCAACATCAACAACCCCAACACCACCACGATAAACAGCGGAATACCGGCGTTCACCGAGTTCTGGCCTCGGGCGGAATCTTCCACCGTGCCGCCCACGTCGAGCAGGTAACCATCGGGCAGCTTGGCGCGCACATCGCTGAGGGTCGGTAGGATCTGTTTGACGATGCTGGCCGGCTGCTCCTTGCCGTAGACATCGGCGCGGACGGTCACCGTCGGCAGACGATCGCGGTGCCAGATAATGCCTTCTTCAAAGCCGTACTTGAGCGTGGCAATTTGCGACAGCGCCACGCTCTGGCCCGTGTCGGTCGGCACCGACAGGCTTGGCAGCAACGCCAACTGTTGGCGCTCACGCACGGTGCCGCGCAGCAGAATTTCGATCAACTCGTTGTCTTCGCGGTACTGGCTGACACTGTTGCCCGACAAGGCGCTTTGCAGAAAGGTCGACAGGCTGGCACTGCTCACGCCCAGGGCGCGGGCGCGTTCCTGGTCAATGCTCAGGTACACCACTTTGCTCGGTTCTTCCCAGTCCAGATGCACGTTGGTGACGTGTGAGTTTTCGCGCACGCGGTCCGCCACTTCACGCGCCAGGGTGCGCACTTCATCAATGTGCTCACCCGAGACCCGGAACTGCACCGGGTAGCCCACAGGCGGGCCGTTTTCCAGGCGCGTGATGCGGGTGCGCAAGGTCGGGAATTCGTTAGCCAGGGTTTCGATCAGCCATTTGCGCACGGCTTCGCGGTCTTCGATGGTCTTATTCAGCACCACGAATTGCGCAAAGCTGGCGGCCGGCAGTTGCTGGTCCAGCGGCAGGTAGAAACGCGGCGAACCGGTGCCGACGTAGGCCACATAGTTGTCGATGCCGGGGTGATCTTTAAGCAGGCTTTCCAGATGGCGAACCTGTTCTTCGGTGGCCTTCAACGACGCGCCTTCGCTGAGTTTCAAATCGACCATCAGCTCCAGTCGCCCCGAGGACGGGAAGAACTGCTGCGGCACGAACTTGAACATAAAGATCGAGCCGGCAAACAACGCCAGGGTCAGCACGATTACGGTTTTGCGATGCCCCACGCACCATTCGACAACCCCGCGCACACGGCGGTAGAACGGCGTCGAGTACGGATCGTGGCCGGCGTCGCTGCCGCCGTGTTTGGCGGCGTGCAGCTTGGCCAGGTCGGGCAGTAATTTTTCGCCGATATAGGGCACGAAAATCACGGCGGCGATCCACGACACCAGCAGCGCGATGGCCACCACCTGGAAGATCGAGCGGGTGTATTCGCCAGTGCCCGACTGCGCAGTGGCGATTGGCAGGAACCCGGCCGCCGTAATCAACGTGCCGGTCAGCATCGGGAAGGCGGTGCTGGTCCAGGCGAAACTCGCGGCTTTAAAGCGCGAGTACCCCTGCTCCATTTTGATCGCCATCATTTCAACGGCGATGATCGCATCGTCCACCAACAACCCCAGCGCCAGCACCAGCGCGCCTAGGGAAATTTTGTGCAGGCCGATGCCCAGGTAGTACATGGCCGTGAACGTCATGGCCAGCACCAGCGGAATCACCAGCGCCACCACCAGACCGATGCGCAACCCCAGGGAGAAGAAGCACACCAACATCACAATGGCCAGGGCTTCGACCAGCACCTGAACGAACTCGCCGACGCCGGTTTTCACCGCCGCGGGTTGGTCCGACACCTTGCTCAGCTGCATACCGGCCGGCAGCGTTTGCTGCATACGGGCAAATTCTTTTTCCAGGGCGCTGCCCAGCACCAGAATGTCGCCGCCGGGTTTCATCGACACGGTCAAGCCAATGGCGTCCTGGGCCATGAAACGCATGCGCGGCGCGGGCGGATCGCTGAAGCCACGATGCACTTCGGCGACATCGGAAATTCGGAATGTGCGGTCGCCGATGCGGATCGGGAAGGCTTTGATTTCATCCACCGACTCGAAGCGCCCCGTCACGCGCAATTGAATACGGTCTGACGGCGTTTCGAAAAAGCCCGACGAGGCCACGGTGTTTTGTTCTTCCAGCGCCTTTTGCACGGCCGCCATGGGCAAACCGAGGGTCGCGGCTTTGACGTTGGAAAGCTCGATCCAGATTTTCTCGTCTTGCAGCCCGAGCAGGTCGACCTTGCCCACGTCCTTAACGCGCTGCAGTTGCAGCTGAATGCGGTCGGCGTAGTCCTTGAGCACGGCGTAGTCGAAACCCTCGCCGGTCAGTGCATAGATGTTGCCGTAGGTGGTGCCGAATTCGTCGTTGAAGAACGGGCCTTGAATGCCTTGCGGCAAGGTGTAGCGGATGTCGCTGACCTTCTTGCGAATCTGGTACCAGAGCTCGGGAATGTCGCGGGAATTCATGGAATCACGGGCCATAAAAGTGACCTGCGATTCACCCGGACGCGAGAACGAAACGATCTTCTCGAACTCGCCGGTTTCCATCAGCTTTTTCTCGATGCGCTCGGTCACCTGCCGCGACACTTCTTCAGCGCTGGCGCCCGGCCACAGGGTGCGCACCACCATGGCCTTGAAGGTGAAGGGCGGGTCTTCGCTCTGCCCCAGTTTGGTGTACGACAGGCCCCCGACAAGGGCCAGCAGCAACATCAGGAACAGCACGATCTGCCGATTGCGCAGCGCCCATTCGGATAGGTTGAAGCTCATCCGTGCTTACTCCTGCGCTGCCAGTTTGACCGAGCGATTGGCGTGGTCCACCGGCCGAACTTCCTGGCCTTCACGCAGTACTTGAACACCAGCGGCGACGACCCAGTCGGTGGCTTGCAACCCTTCGAGCACCGGCACTTGGTCTTCGCCATACGGCCCGACCTTGACGCTGCGGCGCATCAGCTTGGCGGTTTTCGGTTCCACCACCCACACAAAGGGTTTGCCGCCTTCGGCACTCAGCGCCGACAGCGGAATGGCCAGCGGCACTTCACCGGCTACCGGCACGAACACGCGCGCGCTCTGGCCGAGGTCGGCTGGCACTTTATCGGCAGTGAAAGAAACGCGGGCGGCGTAGGTGCGCGATTGCGGATCGGCCGCTGGCGACAGTTCGCGGATACGTGCGGAATAACGTTTATCCGGACGCGACCAGAGCTCGACGAACACTTCCTGACCGATGCTGAAGCGCTCGATGCTGTGCTCCGGCAGGCTGATCAGCACCTCGCGCTCGCCATCGGCAGCCAAGGTGTAAACGGTTTGCCCGGCCGCGACCACGTTGCCCACTTCAACCAGACGCCGCGCCACCACGCCCGATTGGGTCGCGCGCAGCACGGAATAACCGGCCTGGTTGTTGGAGACATCGAATTCAGCCTTGGCCTGTTTCACCCGCGCTTCGCCGGCGCGGTACAGGTTTTCGGCGTTGTCGTACTGCGAGCGGCTGGCCATCTGCCGATCAAACAAGGTTTTGTACCGATCACGTTCGCTGCGCACCAACTGCAGGTTGGCGGTCGCGGCGGCCACTTGGGCGCGCTGGGCTTCCAGTTGCAGTTGCACGTCTTGCGGATCGAGCTCGGCCAGCGGCTGGTCCTTCTTCACCCGCGCGCCTACATCAACCAGGCGTTTGGTCACCTTGCCGCCGATGCGGAATGCCAGGTCCTGTTCCAGTCGCGCCCGCACTTCGCCGGGAAAGGTGTCGGCGGTTTCGCCGGCAGGCTGGGGCTGAACCACCAGGGCCGGACGCGGAGGAGTCTTCACTTCCTCAGCGGAGCCACAGGCAGCGAGCAAAACAACAAGCGAGACGGGCAATGCGAGTGGCAGGACATGGCGGAACATGATGTAAGACCTTTCGCGAATTAAGGCTTTGAATAATTGTACTGAGCGGTATAGTAAAAATAGCAAACTCGCCAGTCCAGTAATAAAACGCGAAATGTCAGACAATCTATTACCGCCAAGCGGACCCGGTCGTCCGAAAGACCTTACAAAGCGCGCCGCCATTCTTGATGCCGCGAAGAACCTGTTTCTGCGCCTGGGTTACGACGGCTGCAGCATGGATGCGATTGCCGCCGAAGCCGGCGTTTCGAAACTGACGGTGTACAGCCACTTCACCGACAAGGAGACACTGTTCTCCATGGCCGTGCGCGCCAAGTGCGAAGAGCAGATGCCGTTGGTGATTTTCGAGCTGCTGGAAACCGCGCCTATCGAAACCGTGCTGCTGAATGTTGCCCAGGCGTTTCATTGCCTGGTCAGCAGCCGCGAGTCCATCGAACTGCACCGCGTGATGATTTCCCTAGGCAGCCAGGACCCGAAGCTGGCGAAGATGTTTTACGAGTCCGGCCCGAAGGTCGTGCACGACGAAATGGCCGGGCTGCTGAGCAAGGCCGATCAGTTAGGGAAATTACGCATCGAGAATCCGGAGCTGGCCGCCGAGCATTTCCTGTGCCTGCTCAAAGGCGGCATCAACTTCCGGCTGCTGATTGGCTGCAATGCTGAAGATGAGTTGTGCTCCACCGAGGAGCAGATTGCCGACGCGGTGGCGATGTTTGTGCGGGCTTATTTGCCGCGTTGAATTGAAGAATTAAAAGCTCGCGGCTGAAGCCGCTCCCACAGGACTGCGGTGTTGGGGGCGCTTTAAGGCTTCAGCGCTTTTTTCGGGTAGATGTCGTAACGGCTCGATTTGCCGTCCAGCGCATAGCTGGGCTTGGGGCCAGCAATGATCGGCGCCTTGCGCGGGCGTTTGACCACCACCCGGTGCGTGGCCAGCGCCAGCGCCGCTTCGAGTAGCGCCGGGGCATCGAGGTCGTCGCCCACCAGCGGGCGGAACAGGCGCATTTCCTTTTTCACCAGCGCGCTTTTGTCGCGATGGGGAAACATCGGGTCGAGGTAAATCACCTGCGGCGCCTCCCCTTCCCAACCGCGCATCAATTCGATGGCGTTGCCGACCAGCAAGCGCATCTGCGCCACAATCGCGCCCACTTCCTCATCGCCTTTGGCACGCGCCAGG
The DNA here is from genome assembly GCF_979254655.1 of Pseudomonas sp. AC229. Lineage (NCBI taxonomy): Bacteria > Pseudomonadati > Pseudomonadota > Gammaproteobacteria > Pseudomonadales > Pseudomonadaceae > Pseudomonas > Pseudomonas sp. AC229. The sequence goes on along the minus strand of NZ_CEEDHK010000013.1, from coordinate 34,769 downwards.
CCGTCTTCAAGCAACGCGGCAATCAGCGGTTGGCGCTCGATCATCGCCGTCTGGCAACCCAGGCTCGCCAACACAAACGCATCACGCCCCAGGCCCGCCGTGGCGTCCAGTACCGACGGCCGCACGCCCGGTTGCACGCCGACCGCCTTGGCGATCATTTGCCCCGTGCCGCCGCCAAACAAGCGCCGATGCGCCACCGCGCCTTCGACGAAATCGACCCGCACCGGCCCAGGCGCCTGCGGCCCGAGATCGGCCAATTGCAAACCGCTGTCGCCCAGTTGCAGGGCAAAGTCAGCCTCACCTTCCAGGGGCAAACCCAGGCGCGCGGCCCACTTCGCAGCGGCCTCGGTAAAGGCCGGCGCCAAAGCTTGGGCACGCACTACAACGCTGGGAATGTGATCGCTCATGGGCTGGCGGCTCGTGATAAAGGGGCGCGGCATTCTGCCAGAGCCTAGCGACAGAGGCGAAACATGCCCATGTCGAGGTGGAAATGGTCGTGATGCGCGGTGTTGTAATCCGGGCTCAGGGTGACATTGAACGCCTTGCAGCCAGCGTCGCGGGCCAGGCGCAGAAAGCGCGCCTCGTCATCGTCGCCGTTCCAGTCCCGCGCAACCGTAATGCGGCGGCCGTCGGCCAGACGGAAACCGGCGATATCCAAGGCATTGGCGCTGGCGTGCTGGCTGCGCCGTGAACTGTTGCCAATGTTGCGGCAGGCGAAGCTGCCGAGATGGTCGATGCGCGTCACCGCCTGGCCGTACACCGCTTGCGCAGCCGGTTGTAGACCGTGGCGTTCGTACATTGCGAAGGCCACGGCCAGCGGGCAGGTGGCGATAAAGCTGCTGCTGAAGGCCACCTGTGAGCCTTGCACCCGCACCACATTGCTCAGCGGGCAATTGGCCGTGGCGGCGTTGTCGGCCAAGGGTAAAAAACGCACCGGCGAGGTGGCCAAGGCTTGGGCGCACAGCTCACGGTCCTGGCTCAGACGCATCATTTTCCACGGCGTTAACCAATTCGGCGCCAGGCGCACATCCAGCGGCGCCCAAGGGTTCCACTGCGGCGGCACCTGCCACCAGCCGCGCCACACCGCGAACGGCGCGGCGCCCAGAACCACGATGGCGATTAACAATTTGAGCAGCCCGCGCACCGTCAGCCCTTGAACAGGTTGTTCAGCTGTTGGAACGGCATCGCCTGCTCGGCGAACGTGAAGCGGCCTTCGTGCTGGATAGCTTGGGCGGCGCGGAAGAATTCGCCGTAGGCCGCGCGGGCCAAGGACGAGCCGACGCTGATGCGCTTCACACCCAAATCCTGCAATTGCGCCACGGTGAGCGTCACGCCAGACAAGCCCATCAACACGTTCACCGGCTTGGGCGCCAGGGCGCGCACCACCGTTTCAATTTCCTGCACCGAACGCAGGCCCGGCGCGAACAACACGTCGGCACCCGCTTCGGCGAACACTTGCAAACGGCGGATGGTGTCGGCCAGGTCGTCGCGGCCATTCAACAGATTCTCGGCCCGCGCCGTGAGGGTGAACGGAAACGCCAGGCTGCGCGCAGCGGCGACGGCCGCTTGGACGCGCTCTACCGCCAGTTGGAAATCGTAGATCGGCGCCTCGGCGCGGCCGCTGGCGTCTTCGATGGAACCGCCGACCAAGCCGACTTCGGCCGCACGCTTGATGCAGATGGCGCAGCCTTCGGGATCATCGGCGAAACCGTTTTCCAGATCGCCCGCCACGGGCAAAGCGGTGGCAGCGACGATGGACTGCGCGTTGGCGAGGTTTTCCTCCAGCGACAGCGCGCCTTCGGCATCGGGTCGCCCAAGGGAAAATGCCAGGCCCGCGCTGGTGGTGGCCAAGGCTTTGTAGCCGAGGCTGGCGAGCATTTTCGCCGAGCCGGCATCCCACGGATTGGGGATTACAAACGCGCCGTCGCCGACGTGGAGTTGTTGGAAGGCGTGGGCGCGCTCGAGTTGCGAGGGCATAAAGGTGCGTCCTGCGTGGTGTTGGGTGATGGAGTAGCGCTGCTTGGCTATCGGGGACATTACCCTTAAAGCAGACCCAACTGCTCGGCCGCCGGTTCGACGTCTAACTCAGCAAGTGGCGGCAGGCCAGGCAATAACAGACTCAATTGCTGATGAAACCGTCGCGCCAGTTGCGCGGCCAATACGTTGTCGGGCGTGTGCAGAAACACATAAGGCGTACGCCCCTCTTCGATCCAAACGGCGACCTTGCTCAGCCACGGCTGCATAAACACGTCGTTGGCTGCCAGGTCGGGATGGCCGATAAAACGAAGCTGCGGAAACAGCGTGAATGCCGCGGGCCGAGTGGGCAAGCGCGGCTTCTTCGCCTGCGCGTGGAGTACCGCTGGGTCGTTGGATACGCAACTGAACAACGCCCGCGAGTCCAGACACACACGTTCCACGCCCTCGTCGAGCAACATGCGGTTCAGCGCGCGCTCGTCTTCCCCTTTGGCGAAGAACGCCGGATGACGCACCTCGACGGCCAACGGCACAGCCAGTTCAGCAATAAATGCGCGCAACTCGGCCAGGCGCTGCGGGCCGAACTTGGCGGGCAACTGCAACCAATACGGCGCCACGCGCGGACCCAACGGTTTTAACAGGCGGACAAAGGCGTGCGCGGCGTCGAGCTGGGCATAAAGGTCGGCGCTGTGGCTGATGTCGCGGGGCAATTTGGCGCAGAAGCGAAAGTGTTCCGGCATCTGCTCGGCCCAGCGTTGCACGGTGGCTTCCGAGGGCTGGGCATAGAAAGTGGTGTTGCCTTCAACCGTGTTGAAGACGTGGGCGTAGAGGCCGAGAAAGTCGGCGCTGCGGGCGCTGTCGGGATACAGATCACCGCGCCAGGCAGGTTCACTCCAGGAAGGACAACCGAGGAAATAGGGAAGCATCAAGGCTTCAGGCGTACGTATCGAGGCCGAGAATTTCCGTGGCGTCGGTTTCGTTCGAGTAGCTGGCGGTGCTGGCGTAACTGGCCAGAGCCTGCTGAGCGCGGGCGCTTACGCCGCTGCGCTGGGTGTACACGTCTTGCGAGCGGGCCGGCAGGCTGTCGCTGCTGGCATTGCTGGCTTGCACACGGCGTTGCTGAGGGGTGCTTTCGATACCTTGCGTGGTCGACGGGGTAGCGGGTACCTCACGACGCGCCTCTTGCTCGCGCTGAATCTCGCGAAAAGGCGTGACCGCGCTTCCCGGACGAGGGGTGCGATCCAGCGTGTAAGAGGAGGTAAAACCGTCGATGCGCATTACTGCTCGTACTTCTCTAGCAAAAGTATCGGAAATGGCTGACAGACATTGGCCAATCGCAACTACGGCCAATCTATGTGTCGGGTATGTAACCAGAGTCGATTTATAAGCGCAATCCGGGCTTACACAGCTAGTCGGAAATTACTTACAAGCGGGACGTTTTAGCGCCGGACGGTCAAGGCGCCGCTTTGGGCGTGGCCACGTTGTCGCGCAGGTATACCGGTTGCGCCTGATCCGCCGGCAGCGCTTCGCCACGGGCCCAGGCGCCTTGGGCCAGGGTGAGCAAGTCCAGGGCGTGGGGCAGCATGGCCGGTTCCTGGCCGACCACGGCTACCGGAATGCGCGCCGCGAAGGTGCCCCAGCCGGTGCCGGCGCCGAACCAGTCGCCGCTGGCGTCGCGCGGCAGGTTCGCTTGCTCGGGCGCGAGTACCGCTTCAACGCCGGCCAATCGCATTTCGCCCTGCTCGGCGCGGTAACAACCCCAATACACTTCGTCCATGCGCGCGTCGATGGCGCTCGCCACTTGCTGCGCGCCGTGCTCGCGCAATGCGCGCTGGGCCAGAACGGCCAGGTTCGACACCGGCAGCACCGGCCGATCCAGCGCAAACGCCAGCCCTTGCACCACGCCGATGGCAATCCGCACCCCGGTAAACGCGCCAGGACCCCGGCCGAAGGCGATGGCGTCCACGGCTGACAAGCTGATACCGCCTTCGGCGAGCAGGTCTTTGATCATCGGCAGCAAGCGCTGAGCATGCAGACGCGGAATCACTTCGTAGTGGCTCAGCACTTTGCCGTCATGCAGCAAGGCAACGGAGCAAGCTTCGGTTGCGGTATCCAGGGCCAGCAAAGTGCTCATCGGGGTATCCAGGGCTTGGTCGAAAAAAACGCTGCGCAGTATAAACGCCAACGGCCCGCAAGCGGGCCGTTGGTTTGAAGCGGGTCGGTTCGCTTAGCTGAGGGCCGCGAGAACCTTGGCAGTGATGTCTTCCACCGAGCCAACGCCTTCGATGTAGCTGTACTTGGGCGTGCCTTCAGCGGCGGACAGCTGCTGGTAGAAGTTCACCAGCGGCTTGGTTTGATCGTGATAAACCTTGAGGCGGTTGCGCACGGTGGCTTCGGTGTCATCCACGCGCTGCACCAGCTCGTCGCCGGTGACGTCGTCTTTGCCTTCCACTTTGGGCGGGCTGTAGACCAGGTGGTAAACACGGCCGGAGTCAGCGTGAACGCGACGACCGGAAATGCGCTGAACGATTTCCTCGTCGTCTACCGAGATTTCCACCACGTGATCCAGCTTCACACCGGCATCCTTCAAGGCTTCAGCCTGGGGAATGGTGCGCGGGAAGCCATCGAACAGGAAGCCGTTGGCGCAATCTGCTTGAGCGATGCGCTCTTTGATCAGGCCGATAATCAGGTCATCGGAAACCAGACCGCCGCTGTCCATCACGCCCTTCACCTGCAGACCCAGCTCGGTACCCGCTTTGACGGCTGCGCGCAGCATGTCGCCGGTCGAGATCTGTGGAATATTGAATTTCTCGGTGATGAAGCGAGCCTGGGTACCTTTGCCGGCACCGGGCGCTCCCAACAGAATCACGCGCATCTCTGTGCTCCTCAAGATTGAATAGAACTCGTTGGATTCGCCTCGTTGGGCCAATCTCGGTATAGGTCCCGGCAGCACGGAGCGGCCAAAAGGTTGATCAAGATACACAGCGCACCGGCACCGCACAAGCCACCGAAAGTATGAGCAAACCGGGCCTTTCAAGGCATCTGGAATGCCCTTTCCAGGCCCGTCGACAATGCCTTAACCGGTGTTGCGCAACCCCGCTGCAATACCTGCCACGCTGACCAGCAGCGCTTGCTCCAACGGGCTGTCTGCCTGGCGCTCGGACTGTCTAGAACGGGCCAGCAGCTCAGCCTGCAGAAGATGCAGCGGGTCGAGGTAAGTGTTCCTTACAGTGAAGGCCGACAACGTCTGAGGACTGTGCGCCAACAGCTGCGACTGACCAGTCAGGGTCAGTACACAGGACCCCGCCTGCGACAATAGGTCGCGTAAATGCGCACCCAGCGGTCGCAGCTCGTCTGACACCAGACGTTCGTCGTACAAACCGGCAATGGCGGCGTCTGCTTTGGCCAGCACCATCTCCAGCATGTCGATGCGCGTGCGAAAGAACGGCCAACGCTCGCGCATCTCGGCCAGCAGCTCGCCCTCGCCGCGCGCCAGCGCATTGCCCAGCGCAGCCTCCCAGCCCAGCCAGGCCGGCAGCATCAGGCGCGTTTGCGTCCAGGCGAATATCCACGGAATGGCGCGCAGGCTCTCCACCCCGCCTTCGCGCCGTTTCGCCGGCCGACTGCCCAGCGGCAACCGGCCCAATTCCTGCTCCGGCGTGGCTTGACGGAAATACTCAACGAACTGCGGGTGCTCACGCACCACGGCGCGGTAACCGGCCACGCCGTCCTCGGCCAATTTGCTCATCAAGTCTCGCCACGCCGGTTCCGGCACGGGTGGCGGTTGCACCGTGGCTTCCAGCACGGCGGCCAGGTACAGGTTGAGGTTTTGCTCGGCGATGTCGGGCAGACCGAACTTGAAGCGGATCATCTCGCCTTGCTCGGTGGTGCGGAACCGCCCCGCCACCGAGCCCGGCGGCTGCGACAGAATCGCCGCATGGGCCGGACCGCCGCCGCGCCCAACCGTGCCACCGCGACCGTGAAACAGCAGCAGTTCCACTTGATGCTCACGGCACACGTTCACCAACGCTTCCTGCGCGCGGTACTGCGCCCAGGCGGCGGCGGTGGTGCCGGCGTCTTTGGCCGAGTCGGAATAGCCGATCATCACTTCCTGCGGGCCATGCAAGCGTGAGCGATAGCCCGGCAGGCCAAGCAAGCGGTCAATGGCCGGGCCGGCGTTTTCTAGATCCGCCAGGGTTTCAAACAGTGGCACCACCCGGATCGGGCGTTGCAACCCGGCTTCTTTTAATAGGAGTTGCACCGCCAGCACATCCGAAGGCGCACCGGCCATGGAAATGACATACGAACCGAGCGAAGCCTGCGGCGCCTGGGCGACCACCTTGCAGGTGGCGAGCACTTCAGCGGTGTCGGCCGACGCCTGGTAATGAGCCGGCAACAAAGGCCGACGGTTGTTGAGCTCGCGCAGCAAAAACGCCACGCGGGTTTCCTCGTCCCAGTCCTGATAGCGACCCAAGCCGAGGAAGTCGGTGATTTCGCTCATGGCCGAGGCGTGGCGGGTCGAGTCCTGGCGCACATCCAGGCGCACCAGAAACAAGCCAAACGTGGCGGCGTTGCGCAGGCAATCGAGCAACGGGCCGTTGGCGATCACGCCCATGCCGCACTCATGCAGCGAGTGGTAGCAGCGCTCCAGCGGTTCCAGCAATTCGTTGTTGCTGTGCAGCACCGCTGCCGTCGGCGCGAGGTCGCCATGCAGCGCCGCTTCGGCCCAGGCCCGCGTGGCTTTCAGGCGCTCGCGCAGTTGTTTGAGCAGCGCGCGATACGGTTCCGGGCTGTCGCCCACCAGCTCGCGCACGGCGGCGTTTGCCTGCTGCATCGACAGTTCGCCGGCCAGGTTATCAACATCGCGCAGGTACAAATCCGCCGCCATCCAGCGCGCCAGCAACAACACTTCGCGGGTGATGGGCGCGGTGACATTGGGGTTGCCATCACGGTCGCCGCCCATCCAGGAGGCGAAACGAATCGGCGCCGCCGTCAGCGGCAAGCGCAGGCCGGTGGCGGCATACAGCGCGTCATCGGCGCCACGCAGGTATTTGGGCACCGCTTTCCACAGCGAATGCTCGATTACCGCGAAGCCCCACTTGGCTTCGTCGACCGGACTCGGCCGTGTACGGCGAATTTCTTCGGTGTGCCACGCCTCGGCGATCAGGCGGTGCAACCGCTGTTTGATCTGGTTGCGCTCGGCGGGCGAGAGGTCGCTGTGATCCTGCGCGGCCAGCTGCGCGGCGATGGCGTCGTACTTCTGGATCAGGGTGCGGCGAGACACTTCGGTCGGGTGCGCCGTCAGCACCAGCTCGATTTCCAGACGGCTCAGGTGGCGGGCCAATACCTCGGCGCTGTTACCGTCCTGCTTCAAACGCTCCAGCAATTGCGGCAGCACCTCGGCTTCGAAGCGCGGCGGTTCTTCCGGCCCCAAGCGGCGGACTTGATGATATTGCTCAGCAATGTTGGCCAGGTTGAGGAACTGGTTAAAGGCCCGCGCCACGGGCAGCAGTTCGTCTTCTTTCAAACTGTCGAGGGTGCTTGTCAGTTGCGCCGCGCCTTTCGCCGAGCCCTGACGGGCTGCTTTCGCGCCTTTACGAATGCGCTCGATCTTGTCGACAAACCCCTCGCCCCGCTGGGCGCCAATGGTTTCGCCGAGCAGTTCACCGAGCAGGTGGACGTCCTCACGCAACCGCGCGTCGATTTCAGCCATTCGCACTTCTCCGCTGCCAATTCATTGTTGTTGATGCACGCATGCGCTTGAGCTTAACCCGCGTTGGCCACTTCGCGAGCAGCGTCGTGAATGCGCCATGGTCGTGCAAGGGTGCGACGAACGGCGCCGCTCGAATGCGCAGCGGTCTAGTCTCAACCCTGTAAGCCCGGCGCCCGCTGCTCGGCTGCTGGGTGCTCATTCTCGTCAGACACCTGAGGACGCTATGAAGATTCGCGAACTGGTTCGCCAATGGGAAAACGATGCCACCGGCCGCCTGACCCGCAGCCCTTACGAAGTACACCTCGACCTAGAAGCCGCCGCGCGCCTGGCCGCGCTGGCCGAGATGTATCCCAAACGCCAGCCGCACGAACTGCTCGGCGAACTGATCGGCGCCGCGCTTGAAGAACTCGAAGCCGGCCTGCCGTATGTAAAAGGTACCCATGTAGTCGCCACCGACGAGCAGGGCGACCCGCTCTACGAAGACGTCGGCCCCACGCCGCGCTTTTTAGAACTGTCGAAAAAACACCTGCACCTGCTGAGCGAGCAACTTGACAGCACCAACCACTAACTACATTCGCCGTTACCAAAGCCCGCCGCAGCGATTTTCAGCGCCATGCCATTAAATTAATTGCATCGCTGCAAGCCCGCTGCGGCGGGCGTTTGCGCGTTTCGCTCGGACAAATAAGCGCCGCTTATCGTCAATTATGTTGAACATTTTTCGCAGCCCTCCAGTCGTAACGAGTAAGCCAGCGCATCAGCCACTAGCCGCAAACTAGTCGCCATCGTCGGCTAACTAGCGCTACTAAGCGTGCATCTGGAAGGCAAGTTGTCTTGAGTGAAGACATCTGTGGAGAAATACCAATGGAGCGGAATATCATGAAGACAAATCCTGCTGTCACCTCGAAATCTACTCTGCTGGCGGCCCTCGCTCTGGGCGGCAGCCTGCTGTTGACCGGCTGCGCCGGCAACCCACCGACCGAGCAGTTCGCCGTCACCAATACCGTGGTGAAAAGTGCGGCCGCAGCCGGCGGCGCCGAGTACGCACCGGTACAAATGAAAGCCGCGCAAGACAAGCTCACCCAAGCTGAGCAACTGCTGCGCGAAGACGAATACGAGCAAGCGCGCCTGTTGGCTGAACAAGCCGAGTGGGACGCCCGCGTAGCCGAACGCACTGCCCTGGCGACCAAGGCGCAGAAAATGCTGCAGGACTCGCAACAAGGCGTTCAGCAAATCCGTGAAGAAGGCGCTCGTACGCCGATCATCGTGCAGTAACGGGCCCGCCCCTCGCATAGATCGCGCCCTCGCTTAGATAAGGACAATCCCCTATGAACAAGTTGATTTCTGTTTCTGCCCTGTCGGTTCTGAGCCTGGCATTGGTGGCCTGCGCCTCCAAGCCCAACCCGAACCTGGACCAAGCACACAGCAACTACTCGGCCCTGACCGCCCAGCCGCAAGCGCAAACCCTGGCCGCGCTGGAAACCAAGGAAGCCGCCGACATGCTGGCCCGCGCCGACATCGCCTACGCCGATGGCAAGCCGCAAGCCCAGGTCGACCAGCTCGCCTACATCAGCAACCAGCGCGTAGAAGTCGCGCGTCAAACCCTGCTGCAAAAACAAGCTGAGCAACAACTGGCCAACGCCCCGGCCTTGCGCACCCAGGCGCAACTGGATGCGCGTAACAAACAGGTCGACACCTTGCTGCAGCAGCTGCAATCCAAGCAGACTCCGCGCGGCACCGTGGTCACACTGGGCGACGTACTGTTCCAGATTGATCGCGCCGAGCTGACCCCGAACGGTCTGCGCAACGTGCAGCAGTTGGGCACTTATTTGCAGCAGAACCCGAACAGCCAGGTGGTAGTGGAAGGTTTCACTGACAACACCGGCACCACCGACCACAACCTGCGCCTGTCGCAAGCACGTGCCGACTCGGTGCGTAGCGCCCTGGTCGCCATGGGCGTTTCGCCGACGCGCATCACTACCCACGGTTTCGGCAAAGACTATCCAGTGGCCAGCAACGCCACAGCGGATTCGCGCACGCTGAACCGTCGCGTTGAAGTGACCATTGCCGACGGCAATGCACCGGTGGCGCCGCGGGTTTTGTAAGGTAGCTCGCGATAGGAAAACGCCCGCAGATGCGGGCGTTTTTTTGGGCGGGGCAAAAGCATCGCGGCTAATCGGAATGCCGCGATGCTCTTGGGCAAACCGCTTAATGCCGCTTGTGCACCCCCGGCACATGCAGATGCCCCGCCTCAATACACGCCTCGCTCGCCACCGCAGGCGGCGCCGGCTGCTCCAGCTCACGCAAAATGCCGCACGCTTCGCTATTACCCGCGACCTGGCAGTGCGCGCGCAAATCCCGTAGCTGGTCCTGCAAAGCGCGCAGCTCGTTAATCCGTACTTCAACGTGGTGAATGTGTTCGTCGATCAAGCGATTGGCCGCCGCGCAATCGGCTTCGGGCGCGTCGCGCAGCGCCAGCAGTTCGCGGATTTCCTGCTGGGTCATGTCCAGCGAGCGGCAGTGACGGATAAATGCCAGGCGCTCGACATGCACCTGCGTGTACTGCCGGTAGTTGCCTTCCGAGCGCGCCGGTTCAGGCAGCAGGCCTTCGCGTTCGTAGTAGCGGATGGTCTCCACGGGGCAGTCGGTCAGTCGTGCCAGTTCGCCAATTTTCATCGTGTGCCTTTTCGCCTGTTGACTCTGTAGTAGCTACAGGGTGTGCAATCGCTTCCATAGCGTCAACTCCAGACGCGCCAACGGAGCGGACCATGAGCCACGACCACCACCACTGTTGCGACCATCATCACGAGCCGGCCCCGGCGCCGGCCGTGGCGGTCAGCGGCGCGACCGGTGAATTGCGCTGGAGCAGCCTGCGCATCGACGCGATGGATTGCCCCACCGAAGAACGTTTGCTTCGCGATGCGCTGGGCAAGGTGAAAGAAGTAGAGGCGTTGGAATTCAATCTGATGCAGCGCGTCCTGCGCGTGCAGCACCGCTTTGCCGAGTTGCAACCGCTGCAACAAATCATCGCCAGCCTTGGCATGACAGGCGAACCTGTGGACGGCGCCACGCCTGCCCCGCCCGTCGCGCAAAAGCCGTGGTGGCCGTTGGCGGTTGCCGGTGTGGCGGCGCTGGTATCGGAAGTGCTGGAGTGGACCGGCGCCGGCCCGACGTGGCTGATCGCCGCTTTCGCGTTGGCTGCCATTGCCGGCGCGGGTCTGCCCACCTACCGCAAGGGCCTGATCGCCCTGAAAAACCGCAACCTCAATATCAACGCGCTGATGAGCATCGCCGTCACTGGCGCGCTGCTGATTGGCCAGTGGCCGGAAGCGGCGATGGTCAGCGTGCTGTTTGCGATTGCCGAGTTGATCGAAGCGAAGTCGCTCGACCGTGCGCGTCGGGCGATCCGTGGGCTGCTGGATTTAACCCCGGCACAGGCGACCGTGAAGGTCGACGGCCAATGGCGCGAGGTGCAAGTCGCTGAAGTCGAGCTGGGCAGCCACGTGCGCGTGCGCCCTGGTGAGCGTATTGCCCTGGACGGTGAGGTGCTGGCCGGACGTTCCAGCGTGAACCAAGCGCCGATCACCGGAGAAAGCATGCCCGTGGAAAAAGCCCCGGACGACGTGCTGTTCGCCGGCAGCATCAACGGCGAAGGCGAGCTTGAATACCGCACCACCCGCGCCGCCAACGACAGCACCCTGACGCGCATCATTAATGCCGTGGAAGAAGCGCAGAGCTCGAAGGCGCCGACCCAGCGCTTCGTCGATCGCTTCTCGCGCATCTATACGCCCACCGTGTTCGCCATTGCCTTGCTCACCGCCGTTGTGCCGCCGCTGGTACTGGGCGGCGCCTGGCTGGACTGGATCTACAAAGCCCTGGTGTTGCTGGTGATCGCCTGCCCCTGTGCGCTAGTGATTTCCACGCCCGTGACGCTGGTCAGCGGTCTGGCCGCAGCGGCGCGCTCGGGCATTTTGGTCAAGGGCGGCGTGTTTCTGGAAATGGGCCGGCAATTGGCCTGGGTGGCGCTGGATAAAACCGGCACGCTGACCCACGGTCGTCCGCAGCAAACCGATGTGGTGCTGCTCGGTGACCAGCCTCATGCGCGAGCAATCGCCGCTAGCCTGGCCGCGCGCTCGGACCACCCGGTGTCGCAGGCGCTGGCCCGTGCGGCGCAGGCTGAGCAAGTTGAGCAGGTGGCGGTTCAGGACGTAGTCGCCCTGCCCGGCCGGGGCGTGAAAGCAACGGTCGACGGCGCGCTGTATCACTTGGGCAATCACCGCTTGGTCGAGGAGCTGGGCCTGTGTTCAACCGACCTGGAAGCCCAACTGGACGCCCTGGAGCGCCAAGGCAAAACCGCCATTGTGCTGCTCGACAGCAACGGTCCGCTGGCATTGTTTGCGGTGGCCGATGCGGTGCGCGAAACCAGTCGCGAAGCCGTTAGCGAGTTGCACAAGCTGGGCGTTAAAACCCTGATGCTCACCGGCGATAACCCCCATACGGCTGCTGCCATTGCCGCGCAAGTGGGTATCGATGAGGCGCAAGGCAACTTATTGCCGGAAGAGAAGCTGGCGTTTATCCGCCAACGCCAGGAAGGCGGGCAGCGGGTCGGCATGGTCGGCGACGGCATCAACGACGCCCCGGCACTGGCCCGCGCCGACATTGGTTTCGCCATGGGCGCAGCGGGCACTGACACCGCCATTGAAACAGCGGGCGTAGCGTTGATGGATGACGACTTGCGCAAGCTGCCCGTGTTTATCCGCCTGTCACGCCGCACCCATGCGGTGCTGATGCAGAACATTGCGCTGGCGCTGGGGATAAAGGTGGTGTTTCTCGGCCTGACGTTGGCGGGGATGGGCAGCCTGTGGATGGCGGTGTTTGCGGATATGGGGGCGAGTTTGCTGGTGGTGTTTAACGGGTTGCGGTTGTTGCGGGCGGGCAGAGTTTGATTCGACGACGGGTACCGTTCTGCAGAGCTATCCGCACCGACACCGTCATTCCCGCGCAGGCGGCGGTCCGACGATTCGGAATCCAGAGTCATGCCGGAGTTCATCATCCGCTCCGGCATTCTGGGTCCCCGCTTTCGCGAGGACGACGGAGGTTTTTGCCGATTCATCCGCGATTCTCACGAGAATGACGGATGACTTAATAAAAACCCCCGTCATTCCCGCGCACGCGGGAATCCAGAATGTTGGACGGGACGAAGATCGGAAGCAAAAAGCGGTTTCTGCTGGGTCCGAAAACAGCGGTCAATCCGAAACTCTGGATTCCGAATCGTCGGACCGCCGCCTGCGCGGGAATGACGGTGATTAGTTTGAAAGTGTCGCCCCAAACAAAAAGACATCGGTCTCGCAACCATAAAAAAACCGCTCCGAAGAGCGGCTTTTCATAACCCAGCCACCCAATCACTCCGTCTTCTGCGGCGTCTCCTGCCCAATACACCGCACGGCCTTCTTACGGTTATCCACCAGCACGCCAGTCAAACCCTTCTGCTCGGTATCAAACAACACCACCACGCCATCCACGCATTGCGCCACCTGCGCGGCCGGTTCCAGGGAGACTTTGTAGTCCTCGCCCGGCACAGTCTTGAGCATGGTGAATTCGGAGAGCAGCAAGGCGTCTTCGGGTTTGGCGATGTGCAGGTAGCCGTAGTACCAGAGCGCGGCCACCGTGCCGATGATGCTGCACACGCCGGTGATGATCAGGGGAATTGCATCGCGTTGTTCGCTCATTGCGCTGTCTCTGCTTTTGAATCGGAAGTCGGGGTGTTGGGCACTTCAGCCAGGCGCCGCAGGCCGGTAAAACCGGTGGGGTCGCTGAGGAACATGAGCATTACTTGCCGCCATACGGGGTCGGCGAAGGTTTGCACATGGCCGCCACGCGTGGGCCGGAACACCCGCGGCGGGCGCGCAGCTTGATACAAGCTCACGCCGTTGGAAAGGGGCACGACCGTATCGTCGATGCTCTGGTAGATCAACAACGGCAGCTGCGGCAAATTGCCAATGGCGGCGAGCGCGCTGTCGCCGTCGGGCACCAGCCACGACAGCGGCACCTGCAGCGGCCAGGTCAGCCACGAGTTACTCAGGGTCAGTTGAGCAATGTCGCGGTAGCTGGCTGGCACGCCATCCAGCACCAGGGCGCTCAGGCGTTTGGCTTGTTCGGGGTGTTCGCTGAGGTATCGCACCGCCAGCGCGCCACCGATGCTTTGCCCGAGCACGTACAGCGGCTGACCGTTGGTTTCAGGCGCGGCGCGCAGCCAGGCGAAGGCGGCGTCGATGTCTTGGTAAACGCCCGGCAGATTTGGCTTGCCTTCGGAGTTGCCGTAGCCCCGGTAATCGAGCAGCAGCACGTTGTAGCCCTGCTCCGGCAACCAGTAGCTGCCGCCCAGATGGGTGGCCACATTACCGCCGTTGCCGTGCAGGTGCAGCACCGTGCCTTTGACGGCAACACCCGCTTTCGCCGGCATCCACCAGGCATGTAAGCGCGTGCCGTCTGCTGCAGTGAGTGCGACGTCGCGGTAGTCGACCTTGGCAACGGTCGGAGTAAACGGCAGGCCCTTTTGCGGGAAGAACAGCAAATTGCTGCATCCGCACAAGCTGGCCAGCAGCAGGCCGAGCACCAGCAGTCGTCGCATCAATCGCCTCCCCGGCATTTTGTTGAATGCTGCCTACAAAATATTGGCGTAGTCGGCTTCGATGCGGTCCAGGCTCAGGTGGTTGAGGAAGTTGGAGAAACACATCCAGGCCGACAACGCGTTGAGGTCGCGAAATTGCGGCGGCAGGTATTTGGGCGGCACCACCAGGCCTTCGTCGACTAACTGGCGCAAGGTGCGCATGTCTTCCAGCGTGGCCTTGCCGCAGAACAGCAGCGGAATGGCTTCGAGCTTGCCTTTGCGCACAGCCAACTGGATGTAGTTGTAGATCAGGATAAAACCCTTGAGGTACGACAAATCCTTGGTAAACGGCAACCCGTCCGGCGTCGAGCCCCGGAAGCTGCGGCTGGCGTTGGCGTAACTCTGCTCCATGTCGAAGCCTTGGGCGCGGAAGAAGTCGAACACCTGAAGGAAATCGGCGCCCTCCTCGGCCATGTGGATGGCGCGGGTGCGGTTGGTGAGCTTGCGCAAGCGGCTCGGGTACGAGGCGAAGGCGATCACTTCCATGAGAATGGCCAAGCCTTCCTGGGTCACCGTCGAGGAAGGCGGGCCTTTGGCGAGGAAGGTGCAGATCGGCTGATTCAAGCCGTTCAATGTGGTGCCGACATGCACCAGCCCTTCGTGTACTTCCAGGGCGCGCACATCGCGTTCGTTGAACATGGCGTCAGCGCGAATCTTGATGTAATCGGCGCCAGCAGCGGCGTCGGCCAGAATGCCGTCCGACTCGAACACACGAATGGTGCTCTGTTCTTCACCAAACACGGTATTCAACCGGCCTTGCAGCAACTGCACGGCGTCTTTGGCGGTGAGGGTTTTCGGCTCGTCTTTGAGGTCGCCGCGGTCGTCGATCTTGTTCAGGTAATCAGAAAACATCAGGCCCAGGTCGGCCAGGGTCGGGTCGCCGGCGTGGAAGGCGTCGGAGGCGGAGCCGTAAAGTTCTTGCGAGATCAGGCCGAAATCCGGGGTGCCGCGCGCTTCGAGCATGCGGATCACCATGCGGTATTCCTTGCACATGCGCCGCATGATCTGCCCCACCGGGTTGAACTGGCCGAGCTGGCGGGTGATGTCGCGCTCGATGTTCTGGAATTCCAGCTTTTTGGCGCCCGAATCAAAACCCAGCGGGCGGCCGGCGTAGTAGTCGCGGCCCACCAGCGGCATTTCCTTGCCTTTGCCCTTGAGGAAGGCCTGGCGCACGTTGTCGTCCCACTTGACGGCGTCCAGCACGCGGATCGGCGTTTGCGCTTCTACCAGCCGGTCGGAGAGCGCGCGAATGACCAGTTGGTAGTTGTCGAGTGGGGTTTGGCTGTTCATCGGTCCCTCGCCTCAAAATCAAGAGCATCGCGGCTGAAGCCGCTCCTACAAAAGCAGCGTATTACTCGCCGGTGCGTTGGTAGCGCGCCACTTCGACGAACACGTCCGAGTTGGCTTGGTCGTCGAGGTAGGCAAACACCTTTTGCAGCGGGCTGGTGATGAGCACGCCGTCGCCTTCCGGGGTTTCTATCACATCGCCCTGCAAACCACCGACTTGCAGCTCCTGGCTCACCCGGTCGATGTCCAGGTTATAGAGCAACAGCTCGTTGTCTTTGGTCAGCTCAAAGCCGCCAATGGCGAAGTTCGCGCCCAGGGTTTTCGGCAGGCCCGCCGACAAGTACCAGCGACTGCCGTGGTGCGACACGGTGAAGCTGTATTCCTCGACGCTCTTGGCGTTGTCGGGGCTGTTGATATAGGTACGGGCTTTGTAGACGTTCGAGCCGGAGCGGCTGATGTCCAGGTAGAGGGTGTCGCCAAACTCGTTTTTGCGTGTCCACTCGCCCAGCAGCGGCATGGGCGCCGGTTCGTTGGCGGGAATGGGGTCTTTAAACGTCACCAGGCAGCCGCTGAGCAACACGAACGACAAGGCCATCAGCACGCGCCAGACGTTTATCGATTTTTCCATCCGCAGCCCACTCCTTCTTACGTTAGCCATTACCACTGCCACTCCCCTGACTACAAAACGGCGCACCCTACTCCTGAAATGTGACAAGTGATGCGAACCAGGATTCGAGCAGCTCTACAGGCCAAGCACCAGATAAATGTAGCGTTTGAGCAGCGCCAGTTGCTCGGCGCTGTTCATGTTCGATGCGCCATCGATCAAGCCCTGGTATTCCATGCGCTCAACGATACCGGTGAGCACCTTGGCGTCTTCGGTTGGGTGCTGCGAACCCAATACTTCAAAGAAATGCGTCACGCCCTGCTGCAGAATTTGCCGGTGCGAGCGCACCAGTTCATGCAAGCGCGGGTTGAGCAAGGCTTCCTGCAGAAACGCGCGCTCGGCCAGCAGATGCGCCGGGCGCTCCATCACTTGGCGGTACACGTAATCGACCGCCATGGCGGCGATATAGTCGGCCAGCTCACGGCGCGACTCGGCGCTGCCATGCAGTTTTTCCACACGCGCGCGCAACAGCCCTTCAGCCCCTTCCCAAAACGCAGCCATGTCGGCAGCGCTGCGTTCTACGAACAACGCGAAGGTATCGGTGATGAGGTCGTTGATGTCTTTGAAGTAATAGGTGGTGGCAGACAACGGTACGTCGGCCTCGGCGGCCACGGCGCGGTGCCGGACTGCCCGTACGCCTTCGCGAATGATGATGCGCATGGCGGCATCGAGAATGGCTTGACGGCGTTGTTCACTGCCCTGGCGGCTGGCCTTGCGGCCTTGGTACTGCACGCTTTCGGCAACGGCGCTGGCGACGTCTGCGGCTCTGTCTCGGGAAGGTTGGGTCACGACTGGGCTTACCTCTCGCATTGGTGAAATGCTCGCAATGGTGAAACTCTCGCCTTGGAGCACGCCTAGGCAGAATAAATCCCTTCCCCACTAAACCTTTCTAGCCGCTACCGCAGCAGGCCGAACGCATGGGCATGCGCTCGGCCTGCATCGCTTACGCTTGAGGGCGCATGTGGGGGAACAGGATCACGTCGCGAATAGACGGCGCATCCGTCAACAACATCACCAAACGGTCGATACCAATGCCCTCGCCCGCTGTTGGCGGCATGCCGTACTCCAGCGCGCGAACGAAATCGGCGTCGTAGTGCATGGCTTCGTCGTCGCCGGCGTCCTTGTCGGCTACCTGCGCCTGGAAGCGTTCGGCCTGGTCTTCGGCGTCGTTCAACTCCGAATAGGCGTTGGCGATTTCACGGCCACCGATAAACAGCTCGAAGCGGTCGGTCACGCTTGGGTCCTGGTCGTTGCGACGGGCCAGCGGCGACACTTCGAACGGGTACTGGGTAATGAAATGCGGCTGTTCGAGTTTGTGCTCGACCAGCTCTTCGAAAATCATCACCTGCAATTTGCCCAGACCTTCGAAGCCCAGCACCTTGGCGCCAGCTTTCTTGGCGATTTCGCGCGCTTTGTCGATGTCGGTAAGGTCGGCAGCGGTCAGTTCCGGGTTGTACTTGAGGATCGAGTCGAACACCGACAGGCGCACAAACGGCTCGCCGAAGTGGAACACCTTGCCCTGGTACGGCACGTCGGTGCTGCCCAGCACCAGCTGCGCCAACTCGCGGAACAGTTCCTCGGTGAGGTCCATGTTGTCTTCGTAGTCGGCGTAGGCCTGGTAGAACTCGAGCATGGTGAACTCGGGGTTGTGCCGGGTCGAAACGCCTTCGTTACGGAAGTTGCGGTTGATCTCGAACACACGCTCGAAACCGCCCACTACCAAACGCTTGAGGTACAGCTCCGGCGCGATGCGCAGGTACATGCCCATGTCCAATGCGTTGTGGTGGGTTTCAAACGGCTTGGCTGCGGCGCCGCCCGGAATGGTCTGCAGCATCGGCGTTTCCACTTCGAGGAAGTCGCGCTTCATCAAAAAGCTGCGGATGTGGGCGATGACTTGCGAACGAACGCGGAACGTCTGGCGGGTTTCTTCGTTGACGATCAGGTCAACGTAGCGCTGGCGATAGCGGGTTTCGGTGTCGGTCAGGCCGTGGTGCTTGTCCGGCAGCGGACGCAGCGACTTGGTCAGCAGGCGCACGCTGGTCATCTCAACGTACAAGTCGCCTTTACCGGAACGGGCCAGGGTGCCTTCGGCGGCGATGATGTCGCCCAGGTCCCAGGTTTTCACCTCGGCCAGTGTTTCTTCCGACAGGGTTTTGCGATTCACGTACACCTGAATGCGGCCGGTCATGTCCTGGATAACCATGAACGCGCCACGGTTGAGCATGATGCGACCGGCAACCTTCACCGGGATGGCCGCTGCTTCCAGTTCTTCCTTGGTCTTGTCGGCGTACTGCTTCTGCAGGTCATTGCAGTAGTTGTCGCGACGGAAGTCATTGGGGAAGGCCTGACCTTTGCTGCGCGCGGCTGCGAGCTTTTCTTTGCGCAGGGCAATCAGGGAGTTTTCTTCCTGTTGCAGCGCTTGCAGGTCGGGTTGCGGTTCGGCTTTGTGGTCGCTCATGTTTTTTCGGTATCCATTACAGGGTGCGGTACGCGCAGGTGTGGGAATTCGGCGGCTTATTGCATCACGGCCATCGCGGCTGAAGCCGCTCCCACACTGCGTCCGATTCAGTTACTCGGCGGTTTTAAAGCCCTTGTTTGAGGCTCGCGATCAGGTATTCGTCCAGATCGCCGTCCAGCACTTTGTCACAGTCGCTGCGTTCGATGCTGGTGCGCAGGTCTTTGATGCGCGAGGCGTCGAGTACATACGAGCGAATCTGGTGACCCCAGCCGATATCCGACTTGGTGTCTTCCAGCGCCTGGGACGCCGCGTTGCGTTTCTGCACTTCCTGCTCATACAAACGAGCACGGAGCATCTTCATCGCGGTGTCTTTGTTGGCGTGTTGCGAGCGCTCGTTCTGGCAGCTGACCACGGTGTTGGTCGGCACGTGGGTAATACGCACGGCCGAGTCGGTGGTGTTTACGTGCTGACCACCGGCACCGGATGAACGATAGGTGTCAATTCGCAGGTCTGCCGGGTTGATCTCGATTTCGATGTTGTCGTCGATTTCCGGCGACACAAACACCGCCGAGAACGAGGTATGGCGACGGTTACCCGAGTCGAATGGGCTTTTTCGTACAAGACGGTGAACGCCAATCTCGGTGCGCAACCAACCAAACGCGTATTCGCCTTTGATATGCACGGTGGCGCCTTTGATGCCCGCCACTTCGCCGGCCGACAGCTCCATGATGGTGGCGTCGAAGCCGCGTTTGTCGGCCCAGCGCAGGTACATGCGCAGCAGAATGTTGGCCCAGTCCTGGGCTTCGGTGCCGCCGGAACCGGCCTGGATATCGAGGTAAGCGTTATTGGCGTCCATTTCACCGCTGAACATGCGGCGGAATTCGAGCTTCTCCAGCGCTTCGCGCAGGCGCTCCACCTCGGCGGCCACGTCGTCGACGGCGCCTTGGTCTTCTTCCTCTGCTGCCATTTGCAGCAGATCGCGGGCGTCGCTGAGGCCGCTGCTCATTTCGTCGAGGGTTTCGACGATCTGCGCCAACTGAGCGCGTTCGCGGCCCAGATTCTGCGCATATTCGGGGTTGTTCCACACGGCCGGGTCTTCCAGCTCGCGGTTGACTTCCGTCAGACGATCACTCTTGTGATCGTAGTCAAAGATACCCCCGAATCGTTTCGGAACGTTCGGAGAGGTCCTTGATGCTGTTAAGGATCGGGTTGATTTCCATGGTGGGCAGCACTCGCAGGCGTTACTTTCGAAAAGCCGGCGAGTATACCCGAGTAGATATGCGGGTTGCAGCGGGAAATCGGGGGGATTGGGCGAAGATCGCGGTTCGCCGCTGCCCTCTCCCCTAGCCCCTCTCCCGCGAGCGGGAGAGGGGAATTCAATCGCGCTCCGGCCGCTAGCGCCTACTCGGTCGGCCCCCTCGCCCGCTTGCGGGAGAGGGCTGGGGAGAGGGGCTCTTGCCGTTAAACCGCCTGACGCACCTGATTCTCCAACTCCAGCTTCAACGACGGCTCAAGCTTCAACTGCTTGGCCAGCTCGTCCAGATATGCACGCTCCATAAAGTGCTCCTCATCAACCATCAACACGCTCGCCACATACATTTCCGCCGCCATTTCAGGCGTGGTAGCCACGCGGGCGACGTCGGCTGGGTCGAGGGGTTTGTTCAGTTCGAGGTCGAGCCAGGTTTTCAGCTCGGGATCGTTGGTCAGCTTGACGAACTCGCCCTCGATCAACTGCCGCTCACGGGCATCGACGTGGCCGTCCGCCTTGGCCGCAGCCACCAGCGCTTTGAGAATGCCCTGGCTATGCAACTCGGCCTGGGACTCCGGCAAGCGGTCGAGGGTCTGCGGTTCGCTGACGGCGCCGTTGGCCTGATTGGCTTGCCAGTTGCCGTAGGCTTTGTAGGCGATCACGCCCAGCGCGGCGAGGCCGCCGTAGGTCAGGGCTTTACCGCCCAGCTTGCGCGCGCTCTTGTTGCCCAGCAGCAGGCCCATGGCCCCGGCTGCCAGCGCGCCGCCACCGGCACCGCCAAGCAAACTGCCGAGATTGGCGCTGTCCAGCAGCCCGCCAGCCTTACCGCCACTGTTGCCGGGCTTGGCGCCGCCGGTTTTGCTTTGCAGCAGATCCTGGCCGGACTTGAGCAGCTGATCGAGTAAGCCACGGGTGTTCATAACGCCTCCAGTCATTGAATTAGCCGACCGGCAGACTAGAACCAAACGCGGGAAAAGCCCTACACGAGAGTGTTTGCGGATGTTGCTTTTGGGGAGTGTGGCCATTGGCGGCAATCCGTTTCAAAAGCCGCGAGCAGGCGTCCGACGGTCCGGAACTGCAGGGTTCGGGGATGTTCGTTCGACTCAAGACTCTGGATTCCGAATCGTCGGACCGCCGCCTTCGCGGGAATGACGGTGGTCGCAACAAAAACCTCCGTCATTCCCGCGCAGGCGGGAATCCAGTATGCCGCGCCGAACGCAGTTCCCTGAACGAGCCTGGATTCCGAATTTTCGGATCGCCGCCTTCGCGGGAATGACGGGGACTTGGGTTTGAGTGGCGGTCAAAGACGAACACTGACCCGCACAGAAGCCACTGGACCAAGCCCTCCTACAACATCCCCACCTGATTACGCCCCGCATTCTTGGCCTGGTACAGCGCCCGATCCGCGCTTTGTATCAGCAGCCGGTGCTCTTCGCCCTGCTGCGGCAGCATGGTCGCCAGGCCGATGCTGACGGTCAGCACCGAGCCGTCTTTGGGCGAGGTGTGGGCGATGTTCAGCCCTTCCACAGCGCGGCGAATTTTCTCGGCGACCAAGCGCGCGCCGCCTGACGACGTACTCGGCAGCACCATGGCAAATTCTTCGCCGCCGTAGCGGGCGGGAAGGTCCGAGGGTCGGCTGCAGCCGCCGCGAATGGCGTCGGCAACCTGGTGCAGCGCCTCGTCACCTTTGAGGTGGCCGAAACCGTCGTTGAAGGCTTTGAAGTAATCCACGTCGATCATCAGCAACGACAGTTGGCTCTGCTCGCGCATGGCGCGGCGCCATTCCATTTCCAGGTATTCGTCGAAGTGGCGACGGTTCGATAGCCCGGTCAGGCCGTCAGAATTCATCAGCCGTTGCAGCACCAGGTTGGTTTCCATCAACTGCTGCTGGCTTTCGCGCAGGGCGCGGTGGGCGTCGTCGCGTTGCACTTGCATCTGGTAGGAACGTGAGTGGTAGCGAATGCGGGCGATCAGTTCGATGGAGTCGGGCAGCTTCACCAAATAATCGTTGGCGCCGGCGCCAAAGGCCGAGCTTTTCACCAGGCCGTCGTCTTTGGTCGACAGCACGATAATCGGGATGTCCGCCGTCACCGGATTGGCGCGGTAGGCGCGCACCAGCGACAAACCATCCACGCCGGGCATCACCAGGTCCTGAATGATTACCGTGGGTTTTATCTGAATGGCCTGCGCCACGGCCTGGTGAGGGTCCGAGCAGAAGTGAAAGCCGATGTTCGGCTCGTTCGCCAGGGCCCGGCGGATGGCCTCGCCGATCATAGCTTGGTCATCTACCAGCAACACCATCACGGCGTTTTCGTCGTTAATCACTTCGGTACTACCCTCGATCAATCATTGTTGTTGTTACACGAGAACCGGGTAACGCCTATGTCCACAGCCGACACAGCGTGGGCGCGATGGCGTCGAGTGAACAAATTTCCACCGCCGCATCAATGGCGGCGGCCGCCTTGGGCATGCCGTACACCGCCGAGCTTTGTTGGTCTTGCGCAATGGTATGGAACCCGCGCTCACGCAGGAGTTTCAGGCCGTTGGCGCCGTCGCGCCCCATGCCGGTGAGCAGCACACCAATTGCCTCGCCTTGCCAATACTGCGCGACGCTTTCGAAAAACACATCTATGGACGGCCGGTAAATGTGCTCGCTCGGCTCCACCGTGTAGCTCAATGTGCCGTCCTTGAGCAGCCGCAGGTGATTATTGGTGCCCGCCAGCAACACCGTGCCCACCTGCGGTTGTTCGCCCGCCACGGCCAGGCGCACCGGCATAGTGGCGGCGCTGCACAGCCAATCCGCCATGCCCGCGGCAAACACTTCATCCACGTGCTGAACCAGCACCACGGCGGCGGGAAAATCCGCCGGCAGCGCTTTCAGCAGAATTTCCAGCGCAGCCGGCCCACCTGCCGAGGCGCCGATGGCCAGCAGCGCCTTGCGCTGTCGGTTCGGCGCCACGGCCGGGGCTTTGTCCGCAGGCTTCTTTTCGCGCTCGCCCAACAGCCAGCCGATGTTCTGAATCTTGCGCAGCAGCGGCGCGGCGGCTTCACGTAAATCGCCGACGCCCAGCGCCGGCGTGTCCACCACATCCACCGCGCCGTGGCCCATGGCCTCGAACACGCGGTTCATGCTCTGCTGCGAATTCACCGTCACCACCACCACGGCGCACGGCGTGTTGGCCATGATCAGCCGGGTGGCCTCGACGCCGTCCATCACCGGCATGATCAAATCCATCAGCACCACGTCGGGCCGTTGCTCGGCGCATTTGGCCACCGCTTCGGCGCCGTCGCCCGCTACCCAGATCACCTGATGCGCCGGCTCCAGCGCCAGCGCCCGGCGCAGCGCCTCCACGGCCAGCGGCATGTCGTTGACAATCCCTATCTTCACCTACGGCTCCCCAATCAGATCGACGACGGCTTCCAGCAGCGCTTCGTCATGGAAACTGGCTTTGGCCAGGTAGTAATCGGCGCCGGCATCCAGGCCACGGCGACGGTCTTCCTCTCGGTCTTTGTACGACACCACCATTACCGGCAACGATTGCAAACGGTTGTCGCGGCGAATCAGGGTGACCAGCTCGATGCCGTCCATGCGCGGCATGTCGATGTCGCTCACCAATAAATCAAAGTGCTCGGAACGCAGCGCGTTCCAGCCGTCCATGCCGTCTACCGCCACGGCCACGTCGTAGCCACGTTGCAGCAGCAATTTGCGCTCCAGTTCGCGCACGGTGAGCGAGTCATCGACCACCAGAATGCGTTTGCGCGCCACCGCGCCGGCCTGCCGCGCGCCGCGGTCGATGCGCTCTAAACGGCCGGTGCTGAGCAGTTTTTCCACCGAACGCAGCATGTCTTCGACGTCGAGAATCAGCACCGGCGTGCCGTCGTCGAGCAAGGCGCCGGCCGAGATGTCTTGCACCTTGCCCAACCGCGCATCAATGGGCAGCACCACCAGCGTGCGCTCGCCGACAAAACGCTCCACCGCCACGCCGTACACCGCGTCGCGCTCACGAATCACCACCACGCGGATGTCGCCGGCCGAGGCCTCGCCTTCCGGGCGTTGCAACAGTTGATGTGCGGCTACCAGGCCGACATGCCGGCCTTCGTGCCAGAAATGCTGACGGCCTTCGAGCTGCACGATGTCGGCCGGCGCCAGCTCCAGCATGCGGTCGATCTGCGCCAGCGGAAACGCGTAGGCCTCGCCACCGATCATCACCACCAGACTGCGCACCACCGACAGCGTCAGCGGCACCTCCAGGTGGAACGTGGCGCCCTGCCCCGGCACCTGGCGCAGTTCAATGGCGCCGCGCAGTTGGCGCACCATGTGTTGCACCACATCCAGCCCCACACCACGGCCCGACACTTCGGTCACCGTGTCGCGCATGCTGAAACCGGGCAGAAACAGAAAGCTCAGCAGCTCGTCTTCGCTCATCTGCGCGATGGTGTCGGCGGTCGATAGCTGCCGCTGGGCAATGGCGCGGCGCAGGCGATCCAGGTCGATACCGCCGCCATCGTCGCTCAACTCCAGCACCAGCAAACCGGCCTGGTGACTGGCCCGAATGCGGATCACGCCTTCTGCCGGCTTGCCGGCTTGCGCCCGCGCCTCGGCGCTCTCGATGCCGTGGTCGACCGCGTTTCGCAGCAAGTGCACCAGCGGTGCCTCGAGCTTTTCCAGCACCTCGCGGTCGACCTGGGTTTTCTTGCCGACCACCTCCAGCCGCACCTGCTTGCCGAGCGAGCGGCCAAGGTCGCGGATCATCCGTTCCTGGCCGCGCAGCACATCGTTGAACGGCCGCAGGCGACAGGCCAGCGCTGTGTCGTAGAGCAATTGCGCACGCTGCTCCGACTGCCAGCTGAATTCGTCGAGGTCGCTGGCCTGCTGGGTCAGCAGTTGCTGGCATTCGTCCACCAGGCGCCGGGCGTCGGCCAGCAGCGCCAAGGTTTGCGGGTCGGTATCGGCCTCGTTCAATGCGTCGTGCACGCCATTGAGCGTGCGACTGGCGTTGGTTTGTAGGCGCTTCATGCGTTGCATCGAGGTGAGAAACGGCTTGAGCCGCTGCGACTCCACCAGCGACTTGCTGGACAAATCCAACAGCCGGTTCAGGCGCTCGGCCGTTACACGCAGTACGCGCTCGCCGCCGGCATCGGCCACTGGCGCTTCGTCGACAACGGGCTCCGGCGACGCTGGCGCGGCAAGCGGTTCGGCCGGGGGTACGGCGGTTTCGACAAACACCGGCTCCGGCGCCGCCACACGGCTTTCCTGCATGGCGATAAAACCGCCACGGCTCATGATGTCCATCTGCTCGACGAACTGCGCGACCTCCGCCGGGGTTACGCCGGAGTCGGGCTTGGCCACGCGCAGCAACAGATCGGTGCCTTTGAGCAGCGCATCGATATGATCGGGCGTCAGGCGCAACTGGCCGTTCTGCGCGCTTACCAGGCAGTCTTCCATCACATGGGCAATGCCCACGCCGGCATCGACGCCGACAATACGCGCCGCGCCTTTGAGCGAATGCGCCGCGCGCATGCAGGCTTCCAGTTGCTCGGCGTGCGTAGGGTTGCGTTCCAGCGCCAGCAGGCCGGCGTTGAGCACCTGGGCCTGGGCCTCGGCTTCCAGCTGAAACAGCTCCAGCATCGAGGCGTCGCGCATCTGATCCGGGGTCATGTCAGGCTCCGCATCACGGCGTTCAGTAGAAGGTCTTCGTCGAGCAGGCGCACGCTGCGTTGCTGCCACTGCAACACGCCACGGGTGAACTTCGCCGCCGCCACACCAGCGCCCGTCTGGCCGGCGCTGGCCTGGGCCAACTGCTGCTCGGGAAAGGCTTGAATGCCCAGCACTTCATCCACCGGCGCCACCACGTTGCCGCCCTGCGCCGCCAGAATCAGCAAGCGCGGCACCACGCGGCCGGCGGCTTTGGCCGGAGCCGCATCCAGGCCCAGCAACTCGCTGAGCGACACACACGGCACCAGCGCGCCGCGCACGTTGGCCACGCCCAGCAGCGCCCGCGAGCGCTGGTGCGGCAGGGAATGAATGGGCGCCAGCGGCGACACTTCCACCAGCGTGCGCGTGGCCAGGGCCAGCCATTCTTCGCCGAGGCGAAACACGATCATGGAGCGTGTGACCTGCTCGCTGAGGTCGTCGGTGTGTTCGTACAGCGCCACGTGTTCCTGGCTCAGGCTGTAGCGATCAAGCAGGCGCGTGGCAGCCGCGCCGTAGACTTCGCAGTTGCGGCAGTGCACATGTTCGATCAGTTTCGGGCAGCTTTTGTCGCCGCGCACGCCGATGCGGTTCCAGCAGTCGTCCACCGCGTATTCGCTGCGGTGCAGGCTCACGTCAGTCATGGCAATTACTCATGTCGGCCGGCCCCCCGTTGCGCCCGCCCCTGCAAGCGCTCGGCACCGGCCTTGTCGCCCTGTGCCGCGAGCAGCGCCGCCAGTTGCGCCAGGGCGGCCGGGTGGTGCGGTTGCAGGTACAAGGCCTTGCGGTAAAACCCCTGGGCGCCGGGCATGTCGCGCTCCACTTCGCAAAGCAGCCCCAGCCAATAAAACACTTCGGCCGAGGGGCCGTGGCTGGCCAGAAACCCATCGGCCAGGCGCCGCGCCTCCTGGCTGCGCCCCTGATTGGCCAGCGCAGCGATCTGCCCCAACTGTTGCTCAGACGAATCCACCGCTGGCGCCTTCGCCACCACCGGTTTGGCAGGCAAGCGCGCCACCGGACGCGGCGCCGGCACTGGCGGCACTGCGCGACGTGGCGGCGGCGCAGGCATGCGCGGCACATCGGCCGCCACCGGCTGGCGGCGAAACGCGAACGACAGCGCAATGCCCAGCGACTGCATGCCCACGCGGGTAAACAGGCCGGCTTCGGCCGGGCCGATAAACAGCACGCCGTCGTCGCGGGTCAGGCGCTTGAGCACCTCCAGCACCTGTTCCTGAGTCGGCACATCGAAATAAATCAGCAGATTGCG
This sequence comes from Pseudomonas sp. AC229, assembly GCF_979254655.1. Classification (NCBI taxonomy): domain Bacteria; kingdom Pseudomonadati; phylum Pseudomonadota; class Gammaproteobacteria; order Pseudomonadales; family Pseudomonadaceae; genus Pseudomonas; species Pseudomonas sp. AC229. The sequence continues at coordinate 7,798 of NZ_CEEDHK010000013.1, read as the reverse complement.
GCAGAACACCATGTCGTACGGCAGCTCGCCGGCCAGCAAACCCGGCTCAAGCAGATTGCCGGCCTGAAACCGCACCTGTTTGCGCACCTGCGGACTGATCACATAACCATTGCCCTCGGCGCTGAAGTAGCGATTACGAAAGCCCAGGGTGTCGCCGCGAAAAGAATTGCGCCCATAACGACCGGCCACCGCGCGCTCGATGGACAACGGGCTGATGTCCAGCGCGTCGACCGTGAACGAGGCGGCGGGCAGGTTGGCGTCGAGCAGGCACATGGCGATGGAATACGGCTCCTCGCCCGTTGAACACGGCAGGCTCAGCAGCCGCAACGGCCGCGCGCCGGCCAATTCGCCGATGCGCCGGGTGGCCAGACGGGCCAGGGTGGCGAACGATTCGGGATAACGAAAAAACCACGTCTCGGGCACGATCACCGCTTCAATCAGCGCCTGCAATTCGGCATCCGACTGATTCAACGCGCGCCAGTAACTTTCAATATCGCGCCCTGGCACAGCGGCCATGCAGCGCTGCACCGCGCGCTCGACCACCGACTCGCCCACCGTGATGGCGTCCAGGCCGATGCGCTCTTTCAACAGGTGCTCGAAACGCGGGTCGATGCTCATGGCGTGCCGACTTCCAGGCTCAAGCCGGCGGGCGGAAACAACAGCGCCTGCGCACTTTCAGGCAGTAACTGGTCGATCTGAATGCGCTGCACCAGGCCGTCGCGGGTTTCCAGTACCGGGCCTAAATACGGGGAGTCGGGACTGAGCAAACCGTAATTGCGGAATGCCTCGGCGTCGCAGCGCAAGGTGTCGCTGGCTTGTTCCAGCACCAGCCCGAGCGGGGTTTGGCGGCCGTCACTGGTGCGGTAGTCGACCAGCACCGTGCGCGTGCTGGTGCGCGCGGGCGCAGGCGTGCCGAGGCTTAGGTGGCAAAGGTCGAGCACCGGCACCAGCGCGCCGCGAAAGGCAAACACGCCGGCCACCCATGCCGGTGCGCCCGGAATGCTCTTCACCGGCACGCGGGGCAGCACCGCCACCACCTCGCGGGCAGCCAGTGCATAGCGTTCGCCGCCCAGCGAAAACAATAAAAACAGCGGCGCCTTTTGAAGCGGCGCCGGCTGCGAGTGGCTGCTCATGGCGGCCTTAAACCTTGAAGCTCGACACGCCGCTACGCAGGCTGCCGGCCACCTGATTCAGCTCTTCGATGGCGAAGCTGGCCTGGCGCAGCGACTCCACGGTTTGCCCGGTGGCTTCGCCCAGTTGCGTGAGCGCCTGGGTAATCTGCTCGGCGCCCGTGGCCTGGGCCTGCATGCCCTCGTTGAGCACCACCACGCGCGGCGCCAGCGCCTGAACCTGGTCGATGGTTTGCGACAACTGCTCGCCCACCTCCTGCACCTCGCTCATGCCACGGCGCACCTGCTCGGAGAATTTATCCATGCCCATCACGCCGGCCGACACCGCCGATTGAATCTCGCGCACCATCTGCTCGATGTCATACGTGGCCACGGCCGTTTGGTCGGCCAGGCGCCGGACTTCGGTCGCCACCACCGAGAAACCGCGCCCGTACTCACCCGCTTTTTCCGCCTCGATGGCGGCGTTGAGCGAAAGCAGGTTGGTCTGGTCGGCCACTTTGACGATGGTGGTCACCACCTGATTAATGTTGCTGGCCTTCTCGTTGAGAATGCCCAGCTTGGCGTTTACCAGCTCGGCGGCGCCCATTACCTGGCGCATGGTGTCTTCCATGCGCTGCAAACCCACCTGCCCGGCTCCGGCCAGCGCCGACGCTTGCTCGGCGGAATAGGACACCTCGCCCATGGTGCGCACCAGGTCGCGCGAGGTGGCGGCAATTTCCCGCGAGGTGGCGCCAATTTGCGTGGTGGTCGCAGCGGTTTCGGTAGCCGTGGCCTGTTGCTGTTTGGAGGTGGCAGCAATTTCCGTCACCGAGGTGGTGACCTGCACGGCCGAACGCTGGGCCTGGGAAACCAGCGTTGTAATGTCGTCGACCATGGCGTTGAAGCCGCCCTGCACGGCGCCGAACTCGTCGGCGCGCACATCGTTGAATCGCGTGGTGAGGTTGCCGGTGCGCATTACCGTGAGAATCTGCGCCAGGTTATTCAGCGGGCCCATGATGGCGCGCATCAAAACGAAACCGCTGATCAACGCCACGGCAATCACCAGCAACAGCGACAACACCAGGCTGATCTTAGCGCCGGCGGCCTGGGCGGTGATGGACGTGGTGGCCACGTCGGCGCGGTCTTTATTGAACTGCACCATTTGCAGCAATTGCTCGCGGCCTTCGGCCCAGACCGGGCGCAGGCGCTCGTTGAGAATTTTGCGTGCTTGCAGCGGCTGGCCTTGCTGGAAAGTGCCGAGCACCTCGGCGAGCGCCTTATTGAATTCGTCGCGGTTTTTCAGGAAGGAGTCGAGGTGTGCTTTGTCTTCAACCTCAACGATGGACCGGCGGTATTCGGCGACGCGGGCCATGAGTTTTTCGTCGTTACTGGTGAATTCGGCCAGCACGGCCGGGCTGATCACCTGCTCATCCGACAAACCCACCACCTGTTGCGCCAACAGGAAACTGTCGACCCAGGAGCTGCGAATGTAGGAGCTGAAATACACGCCGGGCATGGAGTCTTCGGCCACGCTTTTGGCGCTGGTTTCGATGGTAACCAACCGCGAATAGGCCACCACCACCATCAGAATAATGATCGCGATGATCACCGCGAAACTCGCCAGAATGCGCTGACGCAGGGTCCAGTTCTTCACACGTAACTCCCCTAATGAACGGTGCCCGCGCACGGCTCAAGCTGACGGCGGCAGATGGCGCGCCAATGGCAGCGACTGTAAGACGCACCCTACACCGGCGCAAGCTGAAAGCGTAGCAGCGAGTAGGCATATCAATGGCTTGTGGGCGGTAGTTACCGTGGACTTTAGCGTAAACAGGAATCGCGGCTGAAGCCGCTCCTACGGGAATATGCAGCCTGTGGGAGCGGCTTCAGCCACGATGCTGACGCCACCTTTTGCGCGTCCCAACGTCCATGGAGCGTCGTCCATAGGCGACCGCCGCCACTGCACGGAACCGTCCCACCCAAAACCACACCGTTTTCCCAACCGCCGTTAAGAACGGGATGGCAGCACCCGCCCCCACGTCATCACCAAGCTTGCCACCTCATTTTTCCTCCGGTGTGCTTGCCATGAAATCGATCCCTTTTATTCCTAGTTCCCTTGCCAAGGCGCTCACGCCCTGGCAGTTCATTTCCGCCACGGCGCTTGTCGCGCTCACCGTATTGGGCAGCCAGCCGGCTTCGGCGGTGGTGTTTGATTTGGGCGTGGTCGGCGCTCAGGCCATCAGCGGCGATGGCAGCACGATTGTGGGAAGCATGGGCGCCGATGAGCTGTTTTATTGGAAAGCCGACAAGGGTTTCGTTTCACTAGGCTCGCTCCCCGGCGTCACCATCAATAGCGTCGTAAACCGCGACGGCAGCGTGATCGCAGGCAGTGCCGCCATCATTCCTGGCGACACGACTAAACATGCGTTTCGGTGGGATGCGGTAAATGGGTTTGTGAGCTTGGGCGAGCTAAACGGCACCTTTAGCACCGTGAGCGGGATTAGCGCTGACGGCGGTGTGATCGTCGGTACGAACGAGAACGCAGCTGGCGCGTCTGAATTTTTCCGCTGGGAAGCCGGCAACCTGTTAACAATTGGCGCAGGGACCGCGCGGGGTGTTAGCGGCGACGGAAACGTGATCGTCGGCAATTCAGCCGGCACCGCGTTTCGCTGGGACACAGTCTCGGGAATTACCTCCCTAGGCACTTTGACTGGCGGGTTCAGCTCCATCGCCTATGCCACGAACCAGGACGGTTCCGTAATCGTTGGCCGGGGCAATACCCCGACGTCTTACCATGCATTCCGCTGGCACGCCGCTAACGGCATGGAAGATCTCGGAACTCTCGGGGGCGATTTCAGCGAAGCGAGAGATGTAAATGCTAACGGCTCGGTCGTAGTAGGTTCTGCTCGACAAACCGACGGTGCAACACGCGCTTTTCGCTGGACGGACGCAACCGGCATGACAAACCTGGGCGTACTGGCGGGTCAGACTTCGAGCTCCGCCACGGGCGTCAGCGACGACGGCAACACCGTAATCGGCACCAGCGGCAACCGAGCTTTCATCTGGACGCCGGACAGCCCAGCCATCCAGGACCTGTCGTACCTACAAACCTCCATCATCCGCAGCGCCAACTCCGTCAACCACCTCGTAGCCGCGCAAACCCGTCGCCTGCGGGATCTGGCTCAGCAGCAATGCCTACCCGACGCCTCGCAAACTTTCTGCCTGGGTGTTGGCGGCAGCCGTGATCGGGCCGACGGCAATACCAATGGCAATCAGCACAACCTGAGTCTGGCAACCGGCTTGCGCGTAAACCCGCATTTCTCGGTCGGCGCAAACGGCACCGTAGGCCGCGCCGACTTGCGCGAGCAAGGCGCGCAGCAGCGCAACACGTTCGGCTTGAGCCTGTGGGGCGCCGTTCAGGAAAACATCGACGCCACCGGCTGGAATGCCAGCACCAGCATGGCCCTCGGCGACAGCGCCAATCGCTTCGAACGCGGCACCGGCTTGGCGGATGTTCAGCGTGCGCGCGCCAAGCTGGACATGAGCAGCCGCGTGGTGCGGGCAGCTGTTAATTACGGGTTCAAGATCGACGACTCGGTGCTCTCGCCAGAACTGGCGTTGAGCCATGGCAGAACCACGCAAAAAGGCTTCACCGAACGCAACGTCGCGTTGCCGCTGACGGTTGAAAGCTCCGTCAGCCGTGAGGCAATCGTCACCGTCGGCGTGCGCAGCGCCACCACTGTCAGCCCGCAAGGCACGCTGCACTTGAGCCTGGCGGCAGACACGCTGCTAAGCGAAGACACCCACGCGTTGGAAGGCCGTTCTGCCGTGCCGGGCTTGCGCCGTTTCAAGCTCGACAGCAGCCTGGACAAACGCCGCGTCGTACCCGTGGCAACCGCAGGCTATAGCCATGCGCTGAACGCCAACTCAACGGTCGGCGGCGATATACAGATGGCGCAGTCGCGCTACGCCGGGGAACGTCCGCTGTTTGGCCTGGGCGTTCAATACCGCTACTCGTTTTAACTGACGCGAACCGCCGGCCATGATGACCCTGCGTCAAATCCGCCATTCATCGCTGTAGCGAGCAGGCATATCAACGGCTTGGGCTTTAGCCTAAACAGGAATCTCGGCTGAAGCCGCTCCTACGGAAATATGCAGCCTGTGGGAGCGGCTTCAGCCGCGATGCTGACGCCACCTTTTGCGCGTCCCAACGTCCATGGAGCGTCGTCCATAGGCGATCGCCGCCACTGCACGGAACCGTCCCACCCAAAACCACACCGTTTTCCCAACCCCCGTTAAGAACGGGATGGCAGCACCCGCCCCCACGTCATCACCAAGCTTGCCACCTCATTTTTCCTCCGGTGTGCTTGCCATGAAATCGATCCCTTTTATTCCTAGTTCCCTTGCCAAGGCGCTCACGCCCTGGCACTTCATTTCCGCCACCGCGCTTGTCGCGCTCACCGTATTGGGCAGCCAGCCGGCTTCGGCGGTGATGTTGGATTTGGGGAGCTTGCAGAACGGTGCCGCTGGGCTCGCGGTAAAAGGGATTAGCGGCAATGGGGAGGTAGTAGTTGGGTTAGCGGGTGAAAACCCTTCGTATTGGACTGCCGCCGCCGGCCAACAGGTGGTCCCTGGTTTTCCAAGGTATTCCCGAAATATCGCAAACGGCGTCAGCCTGGATGGCACGTTCATCGTGGGTACGGCATGGGCTTTGGCGGGAGGCTTTTCAGTCGGGCGCGCGTTCCGATGGGACGTCGCCGCGAATACAGCCCTGGAATTAGGTACTTTAGGCGGCCCTACAAGCGAAGCGTATGGCATTAGCGACGACGGAATGGTAATCGTCGGCGCAGCTGACACGCCGGGAAACAAGTACTTCGGCCGTGCATTCAGGTGGGAAGGCGGCGCTATGACCGACCTCGGCGTATTGAGAGCCGGAGACATCAGCGTCGCCCGAGGCGTCAGCGGTGATGGTCAGGTCGTGGTGGGTTACAGCACCAATGCAACGTTGGGCGCCAATGGCTATGGAGTAGAAGACTTAACCACCAGCAAAGCTTTCCGTTGGGATACCGCCACGACCACGATGGTCGACCTGGGCTCCCTGGGGGGCGCCAGCCAAGCCTTCGCCACTAATAGCGATGGCTCGGTAACAGTGGGACGAAGCGAGCTTGCAGGGAACAGTCACGCTGTGATCTGGACCGCGCCCAACGCGCTTCTGGATCTGGCAACCCTTGGCGGTTTGTCATCGAGCGCAGCGGATGTAAATGCCGACGGTTCGGTGGTCGTGGGCAGCTCACAGATCAATAGCGGCGAAAACCGCGCCTTTCGCTGGACCAACCTGACCGGGATGGTAAACCTCGGCGTGTTGACCGGAGAAACCAACAGCTTCGCCACAGGCGTCAGTGACGACGGCAACACCGTGGTAGGCAATAGCGGCAACCGCGCTTTCATCTGGACGCCGGACAGCCCAGCCATCCAGGATCTGTCATATCTACAAACCTCCATCATCCGCAGCACCAACACCGTCAACCACCTCGTAGCCGCGCAAACCCGTCGCCTGCGGGATCTGGCTCAGCAGCAATGCCTACCCGACGCCTCGCAAACCTTCTGCCTGGGTGTTGGCGGCAGCCGTGATCGGGCCGACGGCAATACCAATGGCAATCAGCACAACCTGAATCTGGCAACCGGCTTGCGCGTAAACCCGCATTTCTCGGTCGGCGCAAACGGCACCGTAGGCCGCGCCGACTTGCGCGAGCAAGGCGCGCAGCAGCGCAACACGTTCGGCTTGAGCCTGTGGGGCGCCGTTCAGGAAAACGTCGACGCCACCGGCTGGAATGCCAGCACCAGCATGGCCCTCGGCGACAGCGCCAATCGCTTCGAACGCGGTACCGGCTTGGCGGATGTTCAGCGTGCGCGCGCCAAGCTGGACCTGAGCAGCCGCGTGGTGCGAGCGGCTGTTAATTACGGGTTCAAGATCGACGACTCGGTGCTCTCGCCAGAACTGGCGTTGAGCCATGGCAGAACCACGCAAAACGGCTTCACCGAACGCAACGTCGCGTTGCCGCTGACGGTTGAAAGCTCCGTCAGCCGCGAGGCAATCGTCACCGTTGGCGTGCGCAGCGCCACCGCCGTTAGCCCGCAAGGCACGCTGCACTTGAGCCTGGCGGCAGATGCGCTGCTGAGCGAAGACAGCCACGCGCTGGAAGGCCGTTCAGCCGTGCCGGGCTTGCGCCGTTTCAAGCTCGACAGCAGCCTGGACAAGCGCCGCGTCGTACCCGTGGCAACCGCAGGCTATAGCCATGCGCTAGACGCCAATTCAACGGTGGGCGGCGGTGTACAGATGGCGCAGTCACGCTACGCCGGGGAACGTCCGCTGTTTGGCCTGGGCGTTCAATACCGCTACTCGTTTTAACTGACGCGAACCGCCGCTAGGATTCTTAATTTTAGATAGCTTCCCTTCCGTAACAATAAAACTCGCGGCAAGGTCACCTAATCGACCTTGCCGCGAGCCGCCTGCCATGATGACCCTGCGTCAAATCCGCCATTTCATCGCTGCAGCGAGCAGGCATATCAACGGCTTGGGCTTGAGCGTAAACAAGGGATCGCGGCTGAAGCCGCTCCTACGGAAATATGCAGCCTGTGGGAGCGGCTTCAGCCGCGATGCTGACGCCACCTTTTGCGCGTCCCAACGTCCA